>CAYWGR010000077.1:0-24950 GCA_964458015.1 uncultured Planctomycetaceae bacterium | reverse complement strand
ACCGCAAACACGGCTGTTTCAGCCGAGTTTGCTGGCCTAATTGGCCGCGGAACGGCTCATTAACTATGCAAGACGCAATAGTGTTCCTCCTTATTATGGCAAAGCTTAATGTCTTTGACGCATGGACTTGAATCCCGCCCAATATGATGCCGTGAATACGCTTTCGGGGCCGCTGTTGGTGTTGGCGGGCGCGGGAACGGGGAAAACGCGCGTCGTTACGTATCGCATCGCGGAGCTGATTCGGAATAGGATTCGGCCCAGCAGGATTTTGGCCGTCACCTTTACGAACAAGGCGGCCGACGAGATGCAGGAGCGCTCGGGTTCGCTGTTGGGCAAGAAGAGCAAAGAACGGCCCGAGATGTCGACGTTCCATTCGCTTTGCGTGCGGATTTTGCGGCGGCATATTAAATTGCTGGGCTATCCAACAACTTTCGCCATCTACGATCGCGGCGATCAGGAGGGTGTGGCGAGGACGGTGCTGCGTGAGATTAAGGTGGGCGACGGGCTGCTGCGGCCCGGAGATTTGCTGTATTTGATCAGCCGCTGGAAGTCGGCCTCGGTTCGGCCCGAGGAAGCCGCTGCATTGGCTCAGACCGACAAGGAGCATTTGGCTTCGATGGCCTATCGACGCTATCAAAATGCGTTGAAATTGGCTGGGGCCGTCGATTTCGACGATTTGTTGTTGTTGACCGAAGAACTGTTGACCAATTCGGCCAAGGTGCGTGAGGCGGAGGCTGGCCGCTTCGATCATCTGCTGGTCGATGAGTATCAAGACACCAATGCCAGCCAATATCGGATCGTGAAGGCGCTGGCCTCGGGGCATCGCAACCTTTGCGTCGTCGGCGACGACGACCAATCGATCTACGGTTGGCGCGGGGCCGAAGTGGCCCATATTTTGCGGTTCAAAAAAGATTGGCCCGAGGCCAAAGTGGTCCGGCTGGAAGTTAATTACCGCTCGACGCGCGAAATTATCGATTGGGCGAATCGGCTCATCGCGTTCAACAAGCTGCGGCATGGAAAAGTGTTGCGGGCCACATTTAGCGGCGAGGCGCCGCGCATTTTGCAGATTGAAGACGAAGTGAAGGAAGCTAAAACCGTGGTGGGCGAGATCGCCGCGCGGATTGCTGAAAAAAAACGGCAGGCGAAGGATTTTGCCATCCTTTGCCGCACGAACGAGCAGCCCCGCGCGTTTGAGATGGAATTGCGGCGGGCGAAAGTCCCTTATGTTTTGATGGGCGGGATGTCGTTCTATGACCGCAAGGAAGTGCGCGATATTTTGGCCTATTTGAAACTGCTGGCCAATCCGGCCGACGAGGTTTCGCTGCTGCGGATCATCAATCTGCCTGCGCGGGGCATCAGCCAAACGACGGTGAAACGGCTGATGGACGAAGCGATCAAGGCTGGTAAGCCGCTTTGGGAACTGTTGCCGAAAATTCATCAGTTGCCCGGACTGATGGCGACGGCTCGGCAGGCCGTGGAACGTTTCCGGGAAATGATCGAGCGTTTCCGCCATCAGTTGAAAGAGCAGCGGCCGGTGGAAATCGTAAAGAACTTGGTGCGCGAAATTAGATACAAGGACGAGCTAACGCGGCTGTATCCCGACGCCGAGGATCAAGAGGCCCGGTGGGCGGCGGTTGAAGAAGTGGTCAACGCAGTGGCGGGCTACTCACAGCGTGCTCAGAAACCCACGATGTCGGGCTTCTTGCAGGAAGTGGCTCTGACCGGCAGCGAAGCCGATCAAGACAAGGAATCGAAACTCGAGCGGAACGCCGTGGCGCTGATGACGCTTCATGCGGCTAAAGGGCTCGAATTTCCGGAGGTCTACATGGTCGGCATGGAGGAAGGGACACTGCCGCACCATCGCAGCATCGCCGTTCCGGGGGCGGATGTGGATGAGGAGCGGCGTTTGTGTTATGTAGGGGTTACACGCGCGCAACGCCGTCTTACGCTTACGCTGGCACTCAACCGCAACAAATGGGGCAAACCCCGGGCGACGTTGCCGAGTCGTTTTCTCTATGAACTGACCGGCAAGGCCGACAATCCGAATTATCTGGCCATAAAGCAAGGCCAAAAGCACCCTGCCCGCACGGCGCGGCGTTGATGCCAGGGCCGTTCGTTTTGCCGTGGAATAGGTTGCTTCGCATCGGCGCAAGCAGCATCTCTTTTTGCAATAAACCAATGTGCAACGCGCTACGTAGTAAGCAGTACACGGCGTGGATGTGCTGGTAAAAATCATGGCAAATAGTCATTCTGAGCGGAGCAAAGAATCTCGCCTGAATCACAGAGATTCTTTGCTCCGCTCAGAATGACGGAACAGCCAAGAACAATTGCCGCACCCTGTGGGTGCGAGATTGCCTGTGTTTGGCCACTCCAATGCCGACGATGGTGAAGTCATCGGAAACGCCTTAATCGTAACGACTGTAGCGATTGTAGCGGCCGATGATGTTTTTTCGCTCTCAATTCGGAAAAATCCTAGCCATCCGTCGGGGGAGATGTATATTTCCCTATCGGGCGCAAAGTGCAACAATGAAAGTTAGCAGCGGCCCCTTATCTCCTCTAACGAAGAGCGTTCTGCGATGATAAACACCATGAAGTTCTTCTCTAGCTTGCCGGCATTTACCGCGGGTGCGTTTTTATTGGCGAGTTCTCTCGTTTACGGTGAAGAATCAACGGGCCGAACGGTAGCAGCTTCGTTGCCGTCGGAAAGCATTTCGGCATCCTCGGCTCGATCTGCGGAAACGCCGGCCGTGTTGCCATCGACGTTGTTAAGTGGGACGAGCAAGCCGGCGCCGGCCAAGCCGGAAGATCATCCACTGACGCCGGTTTTGCGTTGGGCGAAGCAAGACTTACCTGCCCTGGAAAATCTAAAAGACTATTCCGCGACGTTGGTCCGGCGCGAGCGCGTGGGCGGCAGACTAAGCGGCTACGAGTATGTGTTCGTGAAGATTCGCCATCAACCGTTCAGCGTTTATGTGTATTTTTTGGCCCCGGGCTCGGTTAAGGGGCAAGAGGTGATTTATGTTGCCGGTCAGAATCAGGGGAATCTGCTGGCTCACAAAGCCCACATGGCCGTGACGGTCTCCTTGCACCCTGAAGGCATGGTCGCGATGACCGGCCGCAACTATCCGCTGACCGAGATCGGTTTGGTCAATTTGGTTCGTCGGCTGGTTGAAGTCGGACAGCAAGACCTCAACTACGGCGAGTGCGAAGTGAAGTATTTCACATCGGCCAAGGTCAACAAGCGGCCATGCACGGTCATCCAGGTGGTGCATCCGACGAAGCGCGACGTGTTCCGGTTCCATTTGGCGAGGATTTTCGTTGACAACGAGCTGATGGCTCCCATTCGCTACGAATCCTACGATTGGCCGCGCGAGCCGGGCGGCGAGCCGGAATTGCTCGAGGAATACACCTACATGGATTTGAAGGTGAACGTTGGATTTTCCGACGAGGATTTCAGCGTGCAAAACCCGGAATATCACTTTCAGCAGACGACTGCCAATCGGTAAGGCAGCAGGGCCACCGTACTGGCGGCCGCTAAACGAGGGTTGACGTATCGGTTACCGCTAAATGGGGATGCACCTCACGCACATTCCGGGAGCTATTAGCTCCCGGCTGTTCTAAGCGGTGGTGCAAACGGTTGTACATTTTTCGGTCTGCGAACAAAAACGCCGTAATCTTTTCTGCCGCCAACTAATTCATGCTGAATTCCGGTGGGAAGCAGGCGACGCCTTCGTTGGTGGGCGCTACATCGACGGCCGTTTGGACAAGATGCGCTAAGAGCAATTCCGCCCGACGATAGACATCCACCTCGGCCAGCAGCGATTGCTTACAAGCCGGGGCGATGTTCAGCATAAAGCTGATCACGTCGGTCAGCACGCCCAGCGGGACGTCGTTGCCCAGCAATTGATCTAGCTGCTCTTGCGCTTCAGGCCGCAGCGGCAAAATCCGAAACAGGGCATCGTGCAGTTTCTGTTGCAGGGTCTTTTGGTAGGCTGCCGGGCACAGTGGATATTGGTCCTCGCACAGTTCGACTTTCGCCTCGCGAAAACGGTGGAGGGGCTTGCATTCGTGCACCAATTTCACCCGTTGTAGCCCTAGCAGGAGCACATTATAGGTTCCGTCGGGCAAACGGTAGAATGTGGTAACTTGGCCGAGGCAGGCCACAGGATACAGCGAGGGCCGCCCTTCGTAATCCTTCTCCCAGCCGGGCATAAGCATGGCCATCGCCACTAGCCGATCGCCGGCCAGGGCATCTTCGAGCAATTCGCGATAGCGCAACTCGAAGATATGCAGCGGCTGCATCACATGGGGGAAAAGGACTAGGTTGGGCAAGGGGAATAGCCGTACCTTGCCGGAGAAACCTTCACGAAAGAGCGACAGATCATCGAACGTCGACATGCCTTTGTCCTCTGCTTTGCCGCCCTAGGGAAGGATAGGTTGAAAAATACCACCCCAATGGTGCAGCTAGATTGTCTTCTCAATACATTATAGTCAGACGGCTCGGCAAAGGCCAATTTTTGAAACCAGCCGGTGAATGGAGGTTTTTTGTGGGAAAAACGGGAAAGAAATGGGAGGTAAGGGGCTTCCGTTAGCGTCTGGGCGGCCATACTTGACAACTGCCGGGGTGCCGGGGGAGAATCGGCGTTTTCTCCGTGATTGAGGTGCTTTTTTATGGCCGCCAAAACCGAAGCTCAGCGGTATGCCGCGAAAATCGCTCAAATTCTTGCGAAACAATATCCCGAGGCGGTCTGTTCGCTCGATTTTCGGTCGCCCTTGGAATTGCTGGTGGCTACGATTCTTTCGGCCCAATGCACCGACGTGCGGGTCAATCTGGTGACCAAGACTTTGTTCCAAAAGTACACCTCGGCGGCCGACTACGCCCGGGCTAAGCTGCCGGAACTGGAACACGCTATCCAAAGCACCGGATTCTTTCGGAATAAAGCCAAAAGCATCAAAAACTGCTGTCAAACCTTGCTCGACCGTTACGATGGCCAGGTGCCGCGTGAGATGGAGAAACTGGTTGAACTGCCGGGCGTCGGCCGCAAGACGGCCAATGTCGTACTGGGCACGGCCTATGGGATTGCCGTCGGCGTGGTGGTCGATACGCATGTTGGCCGGATCAGCCGCCGCCTGGGGCTTAGCTCCGAAAAAGATCCCGAGAAGGTCGAACGGGATTTAATGCGCAGTTTTGCCGAAAAAGAATGGATCGGATTGAGCCACCGCATGATTCTGCTGGGGCGAGGTTTTTGCACCGCCCGTAGTCCAAACTGTGCCGAGTGTCCCCTGCGCGCCATTTGCCCAAAAATTGGAGTCGAATAACATGGTCTTATCCGGCCTAGCGATTAAAAGCCAACTCGGGCAAAACATCGTCATCGACCCGTTCGACGACTCGCGGTTGAACCCGAACAGCTACAACCTAACGCTTCATGACGAGTTGATGGTTTATGAAGAGGTGGTGCTCGATATGCGGAAAGCAAATCGCGTACGGCGGATGGTCATTCCCCATGAGGGGCTTGTGCTTCAGCCGCATCAGCTTTATTTAGGGCGAACCGTTGAGCGGACCGAAACCCACAATCTGGTGCCGATGATCGAAGGGCGTTCGTCGATCGGGCGGCTAGGGTTATTTGTCCACGTAACGGCCGGCTTCGGCGATGTGGGATTTCGGGGTTATTGGACATTAGAGATGTTCGCCGTCCAGCCCGTGCGGATTTATGCGGGCGTTGCGATTTGCCAGATCTTCTACCACGATATCGAGGGCCCTTTTATCGAATACAGCAGCGATAAATATCAGGGCAATACGGACATCCAGCCTAGTTTGTTATTTAAGGAGCTGAACCCCGACGACGACCGCGACCCGCAGCTAAAACTGCCATTCGGGCTGGAACGTTCGCACGGGTGACGGTGAATACGGAACGGTTCAATAGCAATGCAGGGCGCAACAATGCTTCCGTTCATTCGCATTCCGCGACTTTTCGGGCGTAGAATGCGTCGGTGAGGAGCCCGTCTTCAAAGAGGAGCGTGAGCTGTCGCAAGCGACCGGCAACTTGCTGTTTTGTGAATTTGGGCTTGGGGGCGGAAGGATCCTCGGGTTTCGCCGGCTGCGGATTGGGATTGGATACAGACTTAACAGAGCGAGCAACTCGTTTTTTTGGAGATTGATACGCCGAATTGACGACAGTAACCTTTAGCTCTTCCGCAGGCACTAAATGCCGCCATAAAAATGCCTGCATCTTGTCCTCTGCCGGAACGGCTGCATGAACGATGTTCCGTTCTCCCATTGTTGCAACACCTTCGACAGAAAGCAGAACGGGATGCTCCGTATCCGTCCAGGTCGTTTTTAGAGAAACCTTTCCCGATGTTTGCGTCGGCGCCAATGTGAAGGAACGCGAAGAAAAGCCTTCCGGCGATTTTTTTATTTGCACCTTGATAGGGCCGGCGAAACCGTCCTTGCGAACGGCATAGACGCTCATGGCAGCGGCGGCCTTGCTACGCATCGCTATGCTCGATGGAACAACAAACAAGGCGAAATCGGGTTGCAGCGCACTTAGGCGAAGTCGATATCCGAATTCTTCGCCCCCGTCGCGAGCCAAGTCGCTTAAATGGATGCGATAAGTGCCGTCGGCCGGCAATTTCACCATCAGATAGGAATCGGCATGGTGGGTGTCGACACCGTATTCAGGCGTTTCATGATCGTCGTTCAACGCCAGCAGATTATTGCCGGTATCGGTGATTCTCAGAAGGGAATCCAGCGGTGAATCGAGCCGCCGGGCAGAGACTTCCGCCACGACCGTATCGCCCGCGCGGCCGGAAAACTGAAACACATCACAATCGCCGCGTCGATTGATTCGGCCGTTCATGATTATCGGAAGCTGGACTTTTTGGGCGCGTGATGGATCGTCATTGGGTTCTATTTCGTTGGATTCCGGCAGTTGATCGATTGCAAACGGCAGACGATTAGAAACAAGCCCCTTGTTTTTCGCAGTGACATAGCGAATTCCCGGTTCGGCATCGAGCCCTGGCTGTTCCAGTGCGGCTGAATCCAGATTCCAGCCGGTCATTCGAATTGGGGTCGAATCGCCCGCCCGCCGACCCAATGGAAAGATGTTCGTTAAAAAAGGCAACTCACCAATTGCGATACGATAGACAAAATCCTCGCGTCCACGATAGAGTGCATCCGCAACGTGCAACGTGTATTCGCCATCCTCGGGTACTTGGAATAGAATGACGGGATCAGGTTTGAAACGATAGTCGTCGCCGTAGGCGACTTCCTTGCCACGTGCATTACATAGAGTCATCACGGGTTGAAACCATCCCGGAACGGCATCGGCAATGAAGGGCACCAATTGTCTTGCCTGTGCCGTGATGACAAGACGTTGTCCTTTCTTGGCATCAAAGCGATAGCGATTCACCTCGCCCGAGGCAATCTGGCCGTTCAGCACGCAAGGCAAAGCGACTCGGTCCGGTTCTTCGACGGGCGGCCGTTTTCGGAGAGCTAATTCCTCCTTGCCAAGCACCTGATACTCGGCGGTAACCATCGGCTTTTTCACAACCTCGGGCAATTGACCGACATGGAATGGCAAAGAATTCGAGGCCCCATGCGGAGTTGCCAGCACAAGTTCGCGTTGGCCCGGATCGGCGGCAGAATCGAGGGTTACTTCGATAATGACGATGTTTGCGATGGAATTACACGCCGGCCTCTGGGTGTATTCCTCCAGGCGCGTTTCGATTTTTTCAATGAGCTGTTTTGTTGCGGGATCTTGCGGGGAGGCCGAAGCCATGTTCGCCGAGGCTATTATATGTGAAACAATTTTCGATGCTTTACCCTCTCCCGGTTTTTTGGGCAATATGCCTTTCAATTCGTTCAGTTGTTCCCGCAGCAGAGCATGCTCCTGGGGGCCGAGTTTGCGCCGATAATCGACGACCTTGGCCAAAACGCCATTCCCCGAGATAAGCACCTCGTCCACATCCTCCAGATTTTGTCCACCCACGCGAATCTGGAAAGTCGTGCCTTTTTGGCCGCCGGCCGGATAAACGAAACCAAGATAGGGCCGCGCCTGTGCATGCAGCATCGGCGTATTCGCCAGCAAACCGATCAGACCGAATGTGAAATATACGAGTCGGCGCATGATCCACTTCCTTTTGCGTTACATAATCTCGGTCAGCAGGCCCGCCGATTTCGCGCCCTCGGACGCGGAAGGCAAGACATGTGCCTCGATGCCCAACGGATGCGGCAGTTTGGCACTGGGATCGATGCCGGCCAGATGATAAATGCTTCCGAGGAGATCGACCGGATAGACGGGGCGATCCTTAACCTCCTGCCCTTTCTCGTCGGAGGATCCAACGACGTGCCCTCCCTTAAATCCGCCGCCGGCAACCAATACGGAAAAGACATTGCCGTAATGATTTCGTCCGCCATTCCAGGGCGGTTGCCAATCGACTTTGGGGCCACGTCCAAACTCGCCGCAGCACCAGACGATGGTGCTATCGAGCAGGCCGCGATCTTTCAGGTCTTGAAGAAGCGAGGCCAATCCTTGGTCTAACTGGGGCGTCTGTCGGCGCATGGTCGCAAAATGATTGCTGTGCGTATCCCACCCTCCCGGATAGTTGATCACGATATAAGGCACGCCAACCTCGACTAATCGCCGCGCGATGAGGCAATCCTGTCCGAAAGTATGGCGTCCATAGAGATTCCGCAATTCCGGTTTTTCCTTGGAAAGATCGAAGACCTCCTTGCCTTGTCCCAAAATCAACTCGTATGCGGTATTCTTTGCGGCGACGGCCGATTCGATTTGGGGGCTTGTATTCATCGAACGAGCCATTGTGTCGATCTTTTCGAGCAATGCCCGACGTGCTTTCTGGCGGTCGTCCGTGATTCCTTGTGCTACGATTCCTTCCACTTCGAAGCGAGCGGCATTAGGATCACCCCCGGTGGCGAAAGGCTTGTACTTCGGGCCGAGAAAACCTTCCTCGGAAAAACGTCCTTGGGGGCGCGTCAGCACCACGTAAGGCGGGATCAGTCCTTTATAGTCGGGGCTTTTGAAGAGCGCGAACACGGCGCCGACGCTTGGGTAGGTGATCCGTTCGCCGGGAGCGTGTCCGGTTTGCATCAGATACGCCGCGGTTTCATGGCCGTTGTTGCGATGGGTCATGCCACGAATCAAGGAGTATTTATCAGCCTGCTTTGCCAGCAGTGGAAATAACTCGCCGATTTGAATGCCCGGCATGTTAGTCGGAATAGCCTTGGCGAATTCACCCATGTATTCGCGGCCCGCTTCGGGCTTTGGATCCCAGGTATCGATATGCGACATTCCGCCCCATAAAAAAATCTGGATAACCGACTTGGCCTTGATGGGCAGATTTGTATTGATATTTGCTTGGCTGACGAACCGGCAATTTACCCCCTTGGGTTCCTTTTCTGGCCATTCGCCGCCCAAGCCATCGGATCGGCGTCCGGGCCTCGGGGAGATGGCCTCGGGGTTGGCCATCACGGCTTGATCCGCGACAAACAATCCGGCAGCGCCGCAAAGCCCTCGGTAGATCGCTTCGCGCCGGGAAATGCCTTTTTTAGTCGTTTGGCCGAGTTCTGTGTGCATGATTTCCGATTCCGTGCAAAGGCAGACGCGATGTTCTTTCAAGGGGTCAAAAAATTAATGTCGATAAAGAAACTCGGTGCTATTGATCAAGGCCCATGCAATATCGACCCAGTAGGCTCGATTTCTTACGGCAACTGCTTTTTTCGGATTGGTCGGCGTCTTGCCTTGCTTCTTGGCAACCGGCGGTTTGTTTCCGGCGGTCGGTTTGGCGACGCTTTTTTTGGCTTCGTTAGGAATTTTCGAGGTATTCTGCTTGCTAGCGTCAGCCGGTTTATTTGGAATAGCAGATATGCCGTAATCCTCGATAATATGCAACTCCTCGGCCGTCGGCGGACGCGAGAGAATCGTCAGGTAGAGTTCTTCGGCAATCTCGGCCGGTTTGCGACCGGAATCGATAATTGCCTTGAGGGCAGGCCCCTGCTCAAGCTTTCGTTGGATATGGCTTGAATTCAGCATGTGCAGCCATTGCGAAGGGACCGGCTTGTTGATTCGCTCCGTTTCCATGCCTGTCGCCCTTGCGGAACGTCCAAACAAGGCCAAAAAAGGACTTGTGATGCTTCCGTCGGCAATCGAGATGGCGGATTTGCCCTTTGGAATATACGTAAAAGGCTCCGGAATGGCGCTGGTATAGAGGTCCGATGTTCCCGTGATCTTGTTGATCGCGTCGATAAGAACCTCGGCATCCAATCGACGCAAGGGATAGCAGGCAAAATTCGCTTCGGCCTGGGGATTTGCAAAGCGAGGAACCGAGGAAAGCTGATATGTATTCGAGTTGAGAATCAATCGGTAGAATCGTTTCAGATCATAGTGGCCGGCCACCATCTCGCGTTCCAAATAGGTTAGCAACTCGGAGTTGCTAGGCGGATTATCGGGCCGAATATCATCGGGTTCATGAATGATTCCACGCCCTAGAAGCCATTCCCAGATGCGATTTGCGATACAGCGCGTAAACCAAGGATTTCGCGGGGTGATGAGCCACTCGGCGAAAACCTCTCTCGGATCCCGGTCGGTCGATAATCGGATGTTCGTTCCATCTGGAAAGACCGCTGCCGGTTGTGAACTATCGACAGGGGGTTTGGAAACGGCTTTTGATGCATCGGACGCCGTCGAGACCAGCGTGTCGATCGCGGCTTGTCCCGGTGCTGTATTGCCGGGCATGGAGCAACAGTGGAATGGATCCCAAAAAACATGTTCCTCCTTCCATTCGTTGGTTGGTTTGTAGCCAACTTGCGAAAAGAAGACCGCCATGCCGGCCAACCGCTCTTTGGGCCAAGCATCGATCCGCGATCCCATGAAGGTCAAGGCCACGGCGCCGGCAAGACCTTCGGGCGTTCTGTTTTGAACCGCACGGTAAAAATTCACTGGCCCAACGCGGAAGTTGCTTCCGCTCGATGTCAGCATCTCACGAACAAACTTGTCGTATGGTTTGTTTCCGGCAATGGACGAACGGACCCAACGATGATACGCCTGTGCCGCATTGGGCCAAAGATTAACGGGAAATTCCGCCTTAATTCGAAGGATATCTGCCCATTTCATCGCCCAGTAGTCTGCAAATTCCTCGCGTTCCAACAGCCGATCAATCAACTGCCGACGTTTGTTCGCAGTATCGGGATTATGGATGAAATCGCGGACCTCTTTCGCCGTGGGCAATGTGCCGATTACGTCCAGATAAACACGGCGAACGAATACGGCGTCGGAACAAAGCGAAGGTTGGATTTTTAACGACGACAGTTTTCTGAAAACGATACGGTCGATTTCGCCGGCAGGTTTTGGCGGGATGGGGTTCTCGTAAATTTCAAGCGGCACGAACGTTGCCGCTTGCGGCGTTGCGGAATCGCCAACGGCCGACAGAAGAAAGACCAGGGAAATCAAGGTGATTGCCATATTTCCGGCAACGTAAAAAGTCGCCCCTCGTTTTTCCATGCCAACGGCTTAAGGTTTGGAAAAGGCCATCCGGAGAATGGGCCTCATGGGTCATTAGATGTCGCCCCGCAATGAGGGTATTGGGCGTCGGCTTCCGCGTCCATTAGCTCATGCAACGGTCGAGCGTGACAATGTCTCCCTGTAATAAACACCGGCCAAGTGAATTTAGACCGCAAAAATCGGAAATTTGGCGTTTGAAACAGACGACTTGCAAGAAAAGTCATGATTCCCGAGCCAAATCATTTGGTTTTTCGCAGTCTGATTCTCGGTTTGCGGTGTTGAATTATAACAGAAAGAGGAGAGCGTGCCCATTGTGCGATTCAATGGGGTGCAGTAAAGGATTGCGGCGGTCGCGGGAACGAATGTGAAACGGGTTGCCTATGCCTATGACATAAAACTGCTGATAAACATGGCGGGCAAGCCCGCCCGCTTCAAATGTTATTGGTTTTGATCATTAAATGACGGCGTCCCTTCAATACTTCAACAATCACACGTTCAATGGTTCTTTTTAATCCACGGGTAAATCATGCCAGGTAGTGCAGAGCCGAAAAACCCTGTTTATCGGTCTTCGGATGGTCGGGCTGCCGACAATACTTTTCCGAGACGGAATAGGCGGCATATTGCCAAAAATCCTTCGAAGTCGCTACGATCCGCTCACGACGGTCTCGACTACAAGGTTATTGAAGGGAATGGCGTGCGAAGGATTTTTGCCGTGGTGTCGCCTCGTTGCGGCGTCATGCTGCAAGAACAGATCGGCTCCATCCTGCAAAATATCCAAATGCTCTTCCAGAAAGAAAGAATGGCGGAGCGGATTTTGATGCAAACAGTTTTCGTGAAAAACGTCAACGATTTGGTGGAGTGTCGAGCAACCGTGGAGACGTTTTATGGAGAATTACAGCCGCCAACCACCTATGTTGTTCAGCCGCCATGCAATGGAAGTCTGGTGACCGTCGAAGTTTGGGGCATTGGCGGTGATCCCGCGAAGATTCGCATTGAACTGGTCGGCCGCGATCTTACTATCGCCCGGCATAATGGGCTGGCCTGGGCATATCTTGGAGACATTCGTCCAGAGACTGCGACCGGTTTCCTCTATCGTCGGGCAGCCTCGGCATTCGACATCGCGGGGCGACGGTTGGAGTCGGCGGGGTGGAAGTTCGACGAAGTAATTCGTGCTTGGTTTTATCTGGGCAATATCACGGATGAGGAGGGGCAAACGCTCCGCTATTATGAAATGAATAGAGCCAGGGCCCAGTTCTATCGGAATATCCGGTTTGGCGACGGACTTACCTCGCCTCAATGGACTAAGCCTGTGTTTCCTGCCAGCACAGGAATTGGAATGAAAGGCGATGATTTTGCGATCAGTTGTCTTGCCTTGCGCGAGGACGGCGCGAAAGTTACACTCATTCCACTCGAAAATCCGCTTCAAATCGCCGCCTATGACTATGCCCATCAGTATGGGCCCGAGCGGCCGAAGTTCGTGCGGGCAATGGCAGTCGCGAGCGGTGATACTGTCACTACATTCATTTCCGGCACGGCGAGCATCACGGCATCCGAAAGCCGTTTTGATAACGACATTGAGAGACAAACACGCCAGACACTTGACAATATTGAAGCCCTGATTTCGGCGGACAACTTTCGTGCCCACGGCTGGAACGGTCTTGGCGCTACCCTCGGTGATCTTGCCTTGGCGCGAGTCTACATCAAACGTCAAAGCGATTATCCCGCCGCGAAAGCGATATGTCGGGCACGGCTAGGACGATTGCCAATCGTTTATGTCATCGGGGATATCTGCCGTTCGGAACTGTTGGTGGAAATCGAAGCAATTGCATTCTCGTTTTCGTAGTCGTTGCCGGCTGCTTGCCCGGTTTTTCCCCTCTTGCTATCAGTGGGGATGAAACTATAATGAATATACTGTCCGAATGCGGCCCACCTTACAATTCCCCCCCCTACCTTCACTCGCTGCCTGCCCTGTTCAAATTCCACGTAATCTCTCTGCCATTGGTTGTGACCGCTGCCGTTAGTTTGCTTTTTTTGGGGCAGCCCGGTTGGGCGGCCGACGAAAAGGCACGCTGCAAACGTGCTGACGCTTTCTTTGGCATTCATTTCGATTTCCATGCCGGTCCCGATTGCAAGGAGGTCGGCCGCCAAACGACGCCGGAGATGGTCCAACTGATAATCGACAAGGTTCAGCCTGACTACATTCAGATCGACTGCAAAGGGCATCCCGGCTACTCTAGCTATCCAACGAAGGTCGGCAATCCGGTTCCGGGATTTGTAGGCGACCCACTCGGCGTGTGGCGTGATGTGACGCGTCGCAGCGGTGTGTCGCTTTTCATGCACTATTCGGGCGTGTGGGATGCCCATGCCGCGACCACTCATCCCGACTGGGCTGCACGCGATGCCGGGGGCAATCCATCGAAACAAGCCACCTCGGTTTTCGGCCCTTACGTCGACAAATTGTTGATTCCTCAGCTACGCGAATTGGCTGGAGAATATGGCGTGGACGGCGTCTGGGTGGACGGCGAGTGCTGGGGCACAGCGATCGACTATAGCGATACCGCCGTGCGAGAGTTTTGCAAGAAGACCGGCGCCAAGGAGGCTCCACGCGATCCGAAAGACCCGCAGTGGCAAGCGTGGATGGCCTTCCAGCGAGAAGCTTTCCGCCGCTATTTGCGACACTATATCGACCAGCTCAAGGCCTCGCATCCCGACTTCCAGATCATCAGCAATTGGGCTTTCAGCGATCACATGCCCGAACCGGTCAGTGCGGGCGTAGCGGCGTTGTCGGGCGATTTCTCACCGCAGGACAGCGTCAACTCGGCCCGTTTTTCCGGCCGCTGCCTCGAAAACCAAGGCCGGTCGTGGGATCTAATGTCGTGGTCGTTCAACACGGAACCCCGCCAGCAGAAGCCGGCGATTCAGTTGATGCAAGAGGCAGCCGTGGTGATTTCCTTGGGCGGTGGGTATCAGGCCTATTTCACGCAGAACCGCGATGGCTCGGTGCGCACGGCTGAAATGGAGGCTATGGCCGAGGTTGCTCGGTTCTGCCGCAAGTATCGGGCCTTCTGCCACCGTTCGGTTGCCGTGCCGCAGGTGGCCCTGCTCTATTCGACCGCTGGGCATTACCATACGTGCAAATCGCTCTTTCATCCTTCCAATAGCGACGGAATCGACGTGCTTCGCCAGGCTCTCCGCACGATGCTCGACGATCAGGCGGCCGTCCAAGTCGTTTCGGAGCATCACATGAAGGGCGCGATGTCCCGTTGGCCGTTGATCGTCGTGCCGGGTTGGGGGTATCTCGAACCGGCCTTTCGCGATGAGTTGGCTGCCTACGCCAAGCAAGGCGGTCATCTGCTGTTGATCGGTCCGGGGCCAGCCAAGCTGTTTGAGGCGGAATTAGCGGCGGCCAAGCCGTCGGAAACGGCGTCGATTGTCTCGATCGCCTCGGCCGATGCGGCGATCTTGCCAGTCCTGCGTCGTTTGATGCCGGAGCGGCTCGTTGAGGTTTCCGGTTCCCATCACGTCGATGTGAGCCCTCGCCTGCTCCACGACCAGCTTGCAGTCCATTTAGTGAACACCTCCGGCCCTCATGCCGAGGTTGCCAAGCAAGGCGGCATTACGGCGATACCGGCCGTCGGCCCTTTGACCGTTGCCATCCGTATGCCGACGAAGCCTAAGAGCATTACCCTCCAGCCGGAAGGGAAATTGCTGGATGTCACTTGGAAAGACGGCGTTGCCACGGTCACAGTGCCGCGGATTGAACTGTATTCGATCCTCGTTGTGGAAAAATAAGTCTGCCGATGTAGGGCAATCCAAACACCTCACTGCCTTGCAGTCGGTGGTGGTTCCGTTTCTTTTTGCACGAGCCAAGAATCGGGGTGACCGTTCAGAGCTCCGTAGATTGAGCGTTATTAATGTTTGCTTGGATAATGAACCGGCCAATAAACTTATTTGCCCAGTTTTCGGCCTTCCTTTGGTCGGCCTCGGTTCATTAGCTAGGCAAAGGTCAATCGAATGTAGATCCGCTAATCTGCAACGACTGATAGATGCCGTTGTCGAAGGTATTCGGCGCAGCTTGATTGACGAAGACGCCAATTGTGTCGCCGGCAACAAGATTCCATAGGGTACCGTTGATCGTGCCGTTCTTCTGGTAGTTGCCGAACCATACAATTGCCCCGTTTTTCTTTAGATAGATACTGTCGCCAACCGCCGCGCTACCGGCGATGCTCACCTTTACTACCAGCCTCGCAAAACCACCGGGCGGAACAGTAAAAAGACCAGTGGCCGGAGAATACCGACCGCCATACCTAGCCAATTCATCACTAGTAACGTTGTTGAGAAACTTAAGAACGGACTCGCCGGCCCCCAGTGTTACATTCAGTCCCGTGGCATTCACCACGGGTTGTATATCATGGAGCAGTATGCCTCCGGAAACAGCTCCGAACCAGTTTCTAAAATTTCTGTTAAATGATCCCTTATCCACCTTGATGCGGGCTAATGGGGATGCGGACGAAATGTTATTTCCCGGCCGCGCTGCTTCGGAATAGAAGTTACAACTTGTAACTTCCAGATAGCCTTCGTAGCTGGGATCCAAAACGGCGAGGAAATCTTCTCTGTTAGCGCCGCACCAGCCGCCCGCTGTCGTTATGGTGATGTTTGATGAGTGTGAGGCCGGCGCCGCCAATTTTCTCGGGTTGCTCACACTAACCAATTGCGATACGGATTCAATGTGCGTTCCCGAGATACGCAGAATGCCGTAAGGATTTTTATAGGTTGCGCTGCCGGCGGGATGAAACGATACGGTTTGGGTTGTTGGCGTGTTGCTAAGTGTCACTTCACCGCCGACGACTGTGACAAATCCGCCGTCCATAAGTATCGCATGTTCAGGGAAGCCAGGAAAAGCGGCATTGGGTTCCGCGGTAATGTTGCAGCCATTATAAGAGGCGCCGGTTTGCGACCCTCCATTGTAGACGGCAACGGGGCATTTGAAGAAATTTGCCCCGAAGAAGTTTATCTCCGAGCATTGATAGTCGATGTCGTGGACACCCACGGATATGCCCATTTTGGCATTTCTAACCGTGACGTTATAGATATTGATGCGAGTCGTTGCTTGGCTCGTTCCAGTCTGGGCGCGAACTGAAAGACCCGCGGCATAATTTGGGTTGTCTCCGACATTGAGGTGATAACATCCTGTCATGTGGAAGTCGATGCAATTGACAATGTCGAATATGCCTTTCTGAGCCGATGATGCACCTGCGCAAAACTGTGCGTTCTCGCTGTGAATGGCAAAGTTATAACAAGCATCCTTGATTAGAATCGTCGTCACCAGATAAGAGCCGCGTGGAAAGGTCACTTGTGCGCCATGGCTGATTCCATAATCAACCGCCCGCTGAACCGCTGCCGTCGTTTCCACGAGATGGGAACCATCGTTATAAGCCCCAAAATCCAACACATTAATAGATTCACGCGGTTTATCTTGATAGGGTTGTGATGCAAGACCAGATCCCGACGCAGAGGTTTGGGGATTCACAGTTCCTGGATCTGCCCACGAGGGACTCGATGATAGTGCAAGCAATGCCGCCAACATCCAGAGCTGCATGTGGATAAACAGGAGGAATGACGTGTTGGTTTTCATAGGATTTTCACCACTTGAAGGTCAAAACAAGGTTGCCGGTTAAGAATATCGTGTGAAGGCATTATTTTGCCGCGACTATTTTGCATCTGTATAGGGATTTAAAGCAAACCAACGTTGGCTGCCGGTTCCCAGCGAGCGAACATCCAGAATGCACGGTTCGCTGGGTTTGAGCAGGTCGGCAGGAACCTTGAGGAAGAACAGACCGAACTGGTCGCCGGAAACAGTGCGCCGAACATCCATGCGAAGTTCCATGCGATTGTCGGCGCTTGTCCAGCGTTCTGCCACAGGCACGTCGAATCGAAGGGCTTCGCGACCGTTGATGTCCAAAACAAAACCGTCGGTCTTCGGCTGTGCGCTATAGCCCAACGCCCCGGCGAAAACGAGCGTCACGGTGTCGACTGACGTATTTTTCGGCAACGGAGGCGTCTGCCAGGCGATCTTATTCCCCAGCTTGTTCTGCCGACAGATGAAAGCCTGGGCCTCATTTTCACGATACGAGTTGCACGTGATGTTTTCACCTTCGTTGGACGTTAGACAATCGAACCCCGGCAGACAACCCTCGGGCGCGGCGTAGACCACCGTGAGAAACGATGCCGGCCATTGCGATTTGGGACGGGGGAAGCCGGCTGCATATTCCAGCAAACGGGCAACCAGCCATTCGTTTTCGGGACGGACGGCCGCCTGCTTGTGATTCAGGCCACTGACGATCAGCGAACCTTTCCCCACGCCAACCTGGAAAAGCAGAGCATCTTCTTCGACCATCGCCATGCTGGGCAACGCCCGCACGATGATTTCGGGTCGGGCGGGTGTTTTCTCAAGGACATACTTATCCCCGCCTTCGATCAGGTGGAACCACCCAGGATCACACCATCCCTCGGGCGCTATCGCCCGAGTCGTGGGATGATCGTATACGAACGTGCCGCAGTGGTTGCGTTCGGGCGAATCGCCGGCCTTCCACCACGTCGTGCGATATGTTATGGGATACGACTTCAAAAAGCGACCTGCACCGCCGAGCAGCACCACGCAAGCGCCGCGATCCATCGCCTCGGTCAAACGGTTATCGCATCGATCGGTGACGTACACCGCCTGATTGCTCAGCAGACCATCTGCCGGAATCGGCTTGAGCCCCCATGCTTCAAATTGCTTGCACTGCGTCTTGCCAGTGTAAATAGGCACGGAATTTGTCGCCGGCTGAATGGTTGCAGGGTATAACCAAGCGGTCCAATCGTTGGTGTACTGCTTGTTACCCGTTGTCAGACTGACCGCTATCTTTACCGCCGTGGGCGACGCTGTTTCGGGAAGTTCCACATCGAGAGAAACGGCTTCCGCAACTTCGCCTTGCGGTGCTTTGCCGAGCGATATTTCCTGAGAAGCAAGCGTCTGGTTTCCGGATTTTATATTCCAAGCAAGACGGCCCTGAACCGGCGCGGATGAAAAATTCGATACGAGGAGCTTTGCTTGTAGATGTTGCTTTGAGCGATAGGTTTTACTCAAGCCTGACTGAAGGAGCACGATCTCGTTGTTATATTTCAGCACCTCTTCCTGAGTGATGGATTTTGGCCGAAAGTAATGGTCCACAATCCCGTTCGAAGTGGTCCAATAGTCTTGGAACAGCCACCAATGGTAGCCTGAAACATACGGATTTAGACGAGCCGACTCCAAATTGTACTTGTGACAGAGTGCGTATAGACGCTCGGATTTTTCGGCCCAGAGGTTGGCTTCTTGTAGGAGCCCCAACTTTTCCAGTTTCGCTTTGCCGGCAGTTAACCAGAATGGCTTGATGTTATGCTGGAACTGATCGACCAAGTCGGGTCGGGAAAACATGACGTAGTTGCCCGCTTCGTGCAGGATCATCGGCTTCTTAGGTTGCGCCGAGCGATATTTATCGGGACTGCCGATGGAATCGCCGGATATTTCGTCAAATTGAGTGAAATACAGATCCAGTGTATTGCGGTCAAACCCTGGAAGGAAGATGTGGCGGCCGTTGTAGATTGGAAGGCCCCAGACGCCGTCCGAATCGGAGAAGAAACGCGATGGATCAAGCTCGCGAGCCGTACGTTGGAAATCGACGCGAAGGGGAATTCCATCGTAGAGTTCGTTGCCCATCACCCAGCATAGAATCGAGGGATGGTTTCTGTGCCGTGTGAGACCGGCCGCCCATTCACGCATGTATGTCGCCACAGCCGTCGCGGGAGTCGTGCCCGGCGCAACGCGGGACTTCCATATATCGCCCGTCCCCGGCAAAAACTGGCTGTAAGCAATGGGGAATTCCGCCGCCGTGATGATGCCAACCTCATCGCATGCGTCATAGTATTCCGGTGGCATCATCGTACTATGGTGACGCACATGGTTGAATCCGTAGGACTTGATGATACGCAACCGCTTCAGGTGCAACTCTTTGTCCGAGGGCATCGCCATCTGCTCGGGGTAGATGTGGTCGTCGCCGTAGCCGCAAAGCATAATCCGCTTACCGTTCAAAAGAACGTAGGGACCGTCGATCGAGAATTGCCGCATGCCGAAACGGCTTTCGATCGTGTCGAGAGCTTGCCCGCCCTTTAGCAGCGAGATTTTCGCCGTGTAGAGCGTTGGGCTTTCGGGCGTCCACAAGGCCGCATTCGGGACCACGGCCTTCATGCTTACCGGTTGCCCTGCCGCGAGCTTGGCGTCGAGTTTTGTTGTCGCTTCCGCAACACGTTGACCGTTTTTGTCGAAAACTTCGAGTTTTGCCGCGTCGGCCACCTCGGCTTTGCCGTTGCAGGTACCGCTGACGGTGCAAGAGGAGTTCGCCACGTCGGGTTGGATGTAGGGATCGCTTAGCCATGTGTCGGGCCGGGCCTCCAGAAAGACATGGCCCCAGATTCCGCCCCAGGCCACGTCCATGTAGTCGGCCAGCGACGAGGCGCCGAACATCGAATCGACTTCCCACCGCTGCTTGGAGTCTACCTGAATCGTGATGGTCGCGGTTTTGCCGGGTGTGACGTAGGGCGTAACATCATATTCTTGCACCGAGAGATAACCGATGTGTTCGCCCAGAAATTGCTCGTTGATCCACACTTTGGAGTAGCGGTTCACGCCGGTGATGAAGAGAAACGCGCGGCGGCCTGTCCAGGATTGCGGAATTCCGACTTGCCGCTTGTACCAGCCCTTGCCTACGAAATTGTGGCGAACCTTGTCGGTTTCGACGCCGTAGCCCTGATTGTCCCAAATGCCCGGCACTTGGATTTTTCCGTTGGCCGTCGGCGCGTAGCCCGGCAACGGCATGGCCGGCAGTTTTGCGTCAGGCTGCTGCCATTTTTCCGCCTCGCCCTTGTTGCCCGGATCGGTGGCGAAGTTCCACGTGCCGTCGAGATTCAGAACCTCACGCGGCTGAGCACTGCCAACCGTGGCAAACATGCTCGATAGAACAACGACGGTCGACAGAGACAGAAGTTGTGCAAATCGGCGTGACATCGGAGTCTCCTTGTGTGAGTTCAGATTGGAACTTGCGGTGGGCAGAGTTGACGCGGCAATTGTATGCCGGCTTAGAGGGGCCGGCATATTACCGCTTCAACGAGGGCATCCTCCCCTCTTCTTCAGCGTATTATCCATGCTAGCAAGAGGGATATTGCTGGCAATACACTTTTGCGGTGGCTTTATGTCGTTTTGCGACAGAAGGCGATTATCTCTTTGACGTTTTTCAGCTCAAAACGTGCCGTCGGCAGATTGGCACATGGCGGTTATCACGACATGGACCATGTGCCGTGTGCTACTGGCCTGCCGGCTGTGTTGTGCCGTCCCTGATCACGGCTTTCGGTCCCTTGGGATGATCGTCGTTGAAGCTAATGTCATCAATGTCTACCGATGCCAAGGGATTGCCGATTTTTGCAAGATTTGCCGTTCGGTTGATACCGTAGAAATTACATTCCTTAAGAATGATTCGGCCTGTGAATAATGGATCCGTATGGATAGGAATGTTGTTGCCGCAGACGTATCCTCCGCATGAGTGCATATTGAGGCTCGCCATTCTTTGAATGGTTTTAACTCCCTTGTGGTCTTGCGTCTGTATTCCATGGGGATTTGCCGTGGCAAATAAGTATCCACTCTCTATGTGAACGTTGGATAGGTATACACCGCCGTAGTTGCTGAAATAATCTTGTTGAGTGCATCGGATCGGCTGCACTTCGATAAGAGGCACCGTGGGTGAAAAATTGCATAATCCACCGCCCGTGAAGTACACGAGGCTTCCAATGCATCGCACAAGCGTGCTGTCGGCCTTCTCCCAAGCGGCCTTTCTTGGATCGCCCGCAGGCAGCGACCAAGGAAAACAATAGATAAGGGCGTTTGAGAAATGGATAATCGTATTGGCCCCGACGGCCTCAACTCCTCGCAAGACATGGACCGTTGATCCGCCGATGATTTCAATTTCGCTGTCGCCTCTTTCGGCGTCGCCGGGAATTCCGCTTGTGGCCCATTTTCGATCACCAAAAAGCCAGGCCAGAGACGCTCTCCAGATAACAACATTGTGGCTGATGAAATACCTTGCATTCACGTTAATCATGCAGTCATATTCCAAGCTATACTTCCCGTCGATATTCAACGCGCCGGTTATGGTGCAAAACGACGCACTGGGTTCGTATCTTAGCAGATAGGGATAATGGCCGGTTGGTTTTGCGATGAGCCAGGCATTCTCGGCATGGATGTTGAGGTGACCCGCACGCACGGTCAGACTGCCGACAAGATACGACTTCGTCAACAATACGATGCTGACGGTGCCGGCGGTGGTGCCGTTAAGTTCACAACAATCGAGCGTCCTCTGAATGGCGGCCGTGTCGTCTGCAACGCCATTGCCAACGGCCCCAAACCATTCCGGCATCATTTTTTTGAGTCCAACCACCTTGCCATTACCGCGAAACACATGCGCAACGGGCGCTGAGAAAGTCCCCTTGAACGTAACCACTACTCCGTCGGATATCGTGAATACGGCTCCATCCTCCAAGACGATGCCATCGGTAAACGTTACGTTCTTTGTTATATTGTAAAAGCCTCTTGAAAAATGCCTCGGTCCGGGCTCGTTGTTATCGCTACTTTTTGGGATATCTTGCCCGAGCAAGGGAGACGAGGCGGATAAATAGAAGAGAGCAACGGTGCAAATGTGATGGATAGTTGAATTCATGTTATTTCCTCGAATCTAGGTGGCGATTTGTGGTTTTGGTGGAGGGGTAACGCTAAGACGCCATCAATGATTGGCGATCCTCGTAGGGAGGTGGGATTCTATCTAATTAAGGTAGGAGTTGCCTTCGCATGACAACACGATAGGAATTGACTTAAGCGGGCAGTTGCTACGCAGAGCGACGCCCGACATAGTTGATGCCTGGCGAAGCGGAAAAACCAACGTGCGACTGTAAGGATCAACAATAAGGGCATATGCCGCAGCCGGCATTTACTTACCGGCTGCGGCCAAAAAACACGCAGTGTGTTTTAAGCTCGACGACGACGCCATGCGTAGGCGAGCAGACCAAGTACACTTGTAATTAGCAGTGATATCGTTCCAGGTTCAGGTATCGATTCTATCGTAAGATAATCGAGTTGACCGATCATGCCTGCACCCGAATAGGATAATCCTCCGTTATTGCTGACGCCGCCGATTTGAAACATACCGCCGACAAAGGCCGAAGGTACGCCGGCGGTGTGGGGGGAAGTGCTAACAACAGAGCCATCTTTGTCAAGTATTTTGACCACATCTTCGACAGCCGCTGCGGTTAAATCGTATTCGGCTGAAAAAATCTCCCAAGTTGTATTTGCTGTACCATGTGCATGCGAAAACTGATCGACGATATAGCCGCCGTCCATACCGCGAATACCACCGAGGTCTATACCGCCGCTAACCTCGTTGACACTCATCGCAAGCGAGCCCGCACTGTTGAAGTTGTTCGTGTTGAACAATGAGCCAAAGGCGTCGGTCTGAATTAGCCATCGCCAGCTAATGCGGATTTTGTTGTAGCCGGATAGATCCAGGTTGGCAGCCGAGAGAAGCCCTTCATTGCTGAACGTTGCGACTCCGCCGCCCTCGCCGATCGTTCCAATTTTTGTGAGCGTGTTTCCGCCCGCTGAATCTGCGAGGAAATCGTTGCCAGTGCCGGTAAACTGCCAATCGGCGATGAGCGTCGCTTGCGCCGTAGAGACCATTCCGGCCAACAGGGCGAAACCCAAGAACATAAACACACCTGTAACACAACGTGCTCTACTAGACATACCCGTTCTCCTAAAACATGAGGGTAAAGGAAACAATGCGAACGTCCTAGGGTTGCCGGCAACGTGCGGGACATGGAATACCCGAGGATAGTTGTTTATTTTGATGGTGATTTCAAATGGAAGTCGATTTGGTTCGTCGCTTGACTGCCGATCTCGCAAGTTAGGGTAGTTTTTTTGTTGTAAATGTCGGGGATGTATCGCTCAATTTCCTCGACCATTTCGCCTTTCTGGGCAAGGGATCCG
The DNA here is from genome assembly GCA_964458015.1 of uncultured Planctomycetaceae bacterium. Lineage (GTDB taxonomy): Bacteria > Planctomycetota > Planctomycetia > Pirellulales > Thermoguttaceae > CAYWGR01. Next base: position 1,325 of record CAYWGR010000077.1, on the reverse strand, counting down.
GCTGAAATTTTCCGGCCCGTCTTGCGAGACGCGGAAATACGCACGGTTTTTTTGCCGGGCAGCGGCGCGGCGTCACCTTCGAGCCGATATTTTCCGTTGATGATCTTGCCGCCCGTGGTCGGCCCTTGCCGATCGACAGGCTCTAGGCTGATCGTACCTTGCTCAACCGGCTTGCCGTCGAAGGTGACTTCGCCGGCGACCGGGAAGCGATTGCTGCCGCACCCACCCATAAACAACGTAATTATCAATAGTATTATCATCCTGAGCAGAACGAAGGATCTTGCACAAGGCCCGACAAGATTCTTCGCCACGCTTAGAATGACCACCTGATCGACATTTTGAATCCAACGCATATTATTCATCCAATTCGTTCCAACTTCAGAAATCACCGCTGAGTGTTTCCGAGCCTTGCGGCGTCCCCATCGCCTGCCATGTAGCCAATGCAATGGACTCACCGACAAACCGCACGCTGCCATCGCCCAATGCAAGGTTGACTCCGCCCGCATGATTGCTCCGCGCGCTCATGGAGAGTGCGCGTGGGCTCCAACTGCTGAATTGGGTGTCGTCGCAAGGCGCTCTATCAACGCTCACGCAATATCCCGAGCGGACTTCGTCGGGCACAGTCGAGTTGGGCGTATAGTTGTAATGGAACAAGGGGCCTTCGGGATAATGCAGCATTCCCCTTAGATCCTCGCCGGGAACAGCTCGAATTTCCGCGACGAACACCGTGTTGGAAAGTCCGTCGCGCACCTGGGCAGCCGTCATGTTGCTGTTCAAGTAAAAAACACCGCCGGCGCGTTTCAGTGGCAGGTCGGCATAATAGGTTTCGGCCATCGGCCCAAAGCCATTGTTGGCGGCATAGGTTCCGCGCGCATACAAGCCGCTGCAAACCGGATTCACCTGTTCGTTGGAAGGACACAAAAATACAGAAATCGGTGTTGCGCAGACCGTGGTGTTTTGCCCCGCCGCCGCCTGGCCGAATGCGTCGGCCCAATCAATCGTGTCGTAAAGATTCGTCTGCTCCAAGAAGGGCAGCGAATAGGTAATCCAGGTTGCCTCGGCGCCGCCAGCGTCACCGGCAGAATTCTGAGCCCAATAATGTCCCGACGGAAAATGGCCCTTTGCCTCGTGGTGTAGGTGCAGGGCCAAGCCGATCTGTTTGAGGTTGTTGCCGCACTGCGCCCTGCGAGCGGCTTCGCGAGCCGCTTGCACCGCCGGAAGCAATAATGAAATCAAGATGCCGATGATGGTTATCACCACTAAAAGTTCCACCAGGGTAAAACCGTGTAGGGGCCGGCGAAAGCTAGGCTTTCGCTGACTGTAAA
>CAYWGR010000076.1:0-24987 GCA_964458015.1 uncultured Planctomycetaceae bacterium | reverse complement strand
CAAGTCTGTGCGTGGTGCGGCGGCAACTTTCACGACGGCCGGCAGCGCCGGCGCAACCGATGGCGCGTTATCTTCGCCCCAACCGCCCTCGGTGACGATTTCCACCTTCGCCGAGACTGACAATGCATCGAAAGGCAATACGGCCGTCTCGGGGGAATCGACGTTCAGCGGTTTTCCATCGACCGTGACCGATTTCACCTTCATGCCGCCGTTGCGACACGAAATATAGATCTTTTTCTCGCCGAATCGAACCGGTTCTTTCTGCGCGAACTCGGTAATCGACTTCGGCAAGCGGGGACGCAAAACCAGACGGTCGGCGCGATATTCGTAATCAAACAATCCGCGGATTGTCGCGGCGGGAATCGCGAAATTGTCGATCGTGATCGTCACGCCGGTCCGCTTTTGAGGTTCTTTGTCGTACCACAGGTTGTCGGCGTTTTCGCCGCGCTGGGTCAGATGGTCGTCCATGCGGAACTCCTTGGCCCAACGCATGGCTCGCTCGGCCGAACGGCGAATGTCCTCGAACTTTCCGAGGCGGGAATAGGCCAGGATGGCACGCCCTTCGACCGTTCCCCAGACGCCGCCGTTGACCCAACAACCATATTCAAAAATCCCGGGGGCTTTCGGGCTGCCGTAACTCACATAGGTGTCGTCGAGTCCCGGCGCGTTTGTCAACAAAAAGTCAAATGGCCGAATCTCGGAAAAGGCGGCAATTTGCTTGTAGATCGATTGCGATACAGCATCGTCGGCCACGCGGAGCCCCACGGCATCGACGTTGGCCACGCCTTCGAGATAGTTGAATTTATCCTGGCCCAATACACCGTGCTTCAATCCGCCCTGTTCAACCGATTTCACGAAGTAACCGGCGGGCGCCAACAATAATGGCAAGGATTCGCGAGTGATCTTTTGGCGGCGTTCGTACTCGGTCAGTTTGGCCTTGTCGCCCGTCAGCTTGTAAAGCTCCACCATGCGATCGATGGCCGCGAGATAGGAAATCGAAAGACCGGCCAAATAGCCTTTGCCGAACGAGCCATCAGCTTGCTTCACTCCGCCATAACTCGGGGCCAGCAAATTGCAGGCAGGTCCGACCAGAAACAGATTGTTTTTAGGATCTCGCGTTTTTTCAATGGCATCACACGCCCGCTCCATCTTCGGAAGATAATAGGCAATCGCCTTGGCATCACGGCTGGACAACAAGATTTCGGCCTGCATGACGACGCCGGCCGCCGTGGCATCGTAAAACCAATCATGGGCTTTCACGTCGCCATCGCCCTGTTTGTAGACGATAGCGTTTGGCACGGCGCAATCGCCCAAGCAACCGTCGGGGGCTACCATGTGATAAAGCAGATTGTCTTTTTTGTTTTCACCCCAAAGCCCACCCCGCTTCCCATCGCCTTGATTGTTCCAAAACATATCCCAGGAATTTTGCAGCGTGGAGAACCAAGGCTCTTGCAGGAAAGGCGTGACGGAGTACGAGAAACCGTAGCTGTTTTGGATCCACCATGCGCCCCAGCCGGCGCCTTCCTCAAAGGTGTTCCGGCCGGCATCGTAGAGCATCGTCAGATTCGGCACGTTGGGATCGGCATGGAAGAAGGCAAACGACTCGTCGATCAGTTTCAGCCGCGCGGCATCTCCAGTTCCGCTGCAATATCGGCCGTCGAAGCGATTTGCGTTCGGAGTCTCGTCGGCCGATACATCCACGATTAGCGTGAACATAACCAATGCCGCCGACAACGAGAGCGAAAGAGTTCGTAGCATGATAGGCATCCTTAAGGAGTGAGAAATTGGGTGGGTGCCTAGATTTTCGCATTTTTTCGCAGCCGAATCAAGACGGCGACCGCTTCGTCGGGAATCAGGCCGTGCTGGTCCGGCGGCACATCGAGGAGCAAATTCGCCCTGCCTGCGCGGCAGGCGTTGAACTGCTTGAGCAAGGATTCGTCGGAACGCAGCTTGTCGCCGGCTACCCAGAACCAATCCTTGCCGATGGGATCACAAACTTCGCCAGGCATGTAATACTTTTTCCCCTCGATGGTGCGCCATTGTTGGTGCCCAGCGCCTGGCGGAACGTTTCGTTCCATGGCGATGATGTCGGAAGGCCACGCATAAGCAACGTCATAATTTGCACCGTCGCAGATGCCATTGTTCATCATGACGACCGTCTGCGGTTGGAGCTTGGCGATATGGTTGTAGAGGAACGTGCGGTAGCCACGGCCAAGGACGCCCGGGATGTCGATCCACGTTTCGGCAATCGGACCGAATTGCGTCAATAGCTCGGTGACTTGGGCCGTCTGGAATGATTGGTATAAGGATGTGGTAAACGGCGGCAGATTATCCTGCGATTTTGGAATGCCATTCATGCCGCCCCAATCGCCGCCGCCGTCCGAGGGCGTTTTGCTGCCGAACCGATTGTGGTTGTCCCAGGAGCAATAGTAAAAGCCGGGCAGCACGCCTCGCTTCTCACACGCTTTGCAGAACTCCTCGACCACGTTGGTTTTGTTCGTGCTGTTGGCCACGGTGTAATCGGTATGCTTGCTCGGCCAAAGGCAATGGCCCGCAACATGCTTTGTCGTCAACACGATATATTTCATGCCCGCGTCGCGTGCGACGCATACCCATTGATCGACGTTCAGGCGATCGGGGGCATAGGCTGTAGTGGGGGCACGGCCGTCGGGCAATTCGTTTTGCACAAACGTGCTCATGCCGAAGTGGATGAACATGCCGTATTGCAGCGATTCCCATTTGCGCAATTGTTCGAGGGACAAACGCTGGTTGCCCGGTTCGGTTGAATCGGTCGGCGACTGGGCGACAACGGGCGAGGTCAGGCTTGGCGCTATCCATGAGGCCAATGCTCCGGTCGCGGTGCCTGCTAGAAAACGGCGGCGTGTTGGTTCGTGGGGATTCATGGCGGTGAACTCCTTGGAGTCGGTGGGAAGGGAATCCAAACAGTTGACTTGTCTCGGGTTGTGTCCGATACTATATCAGTTGTAACAGGCATGTGATTGGAGTCTATATCCCTTCGCGTATTTCGTATGTCCGATTCGGCACTACCTCAACGCAACCGCGGCGCTTACGGCAGCCCTTTTTCCGGGGTGGGTGTGGAGCATTTCCCCCTGGGCGTGCCGTTTGATCATGCGGGGCTCGTGTTGTACGAAACCGGCTACTTGCCGCACAATGATTGGTGGAACTTTCCCAATGTGTTGAGTCCTTTTTGGCGATTGTACTACAACGCGCGCCGAGGCCATCAGGTCGTATTCCCCGACCGCGTTGTCGATCTGACGCCGGAACATTTGGTCTTGATTCCCGACGGCCAGCTTTTTCATTGTCGGGGCAATACGCCGGTTCCCACGTTATGGCTGGCGTTCAATGCAGCGCGACGGCTGAAAACCGATCAATGCATTCCGATTCTGCTGCCGCCCACGCGAACCGAGCGTTCGTTGATCGGTGACATCGTGCAACTGTTCGCAAAAGAGCGGCAGAAGGAGAACCGCGACCGGATTTTTCACACCGGCATGGCATTGCTCCACATGGTACTCCACCGGCCGGAAATCCAATGGCAAGACAGCGTGCCGGCGGCCGTTGAGCAAACGGTCCGCTACATAGAAGAACATTACGCCGCACCGATTCTCATACCCAGGCTTGCCCGGAATGCGGGCGTATGCACGGAATCGTTGGCTCGCTCTTTCAAGAGATACCGGGGCGAAACCATCGGCCGGTTCATCATCAAGGTGCGCGTGCGCGAGGCGGCTCATCGGTTGTTGCATACCGATGCGACGATCGATGCCATTGCCGAAAAAACCGGCTTCCCGAATCGGGCTTATCTCAGTCGGGTGTTCAAGAAAACCACGGGCGAGTCGCCCGCCGAATTTCGCCGGCGGCACGGAAGAGACATGCCTTGACTACAAGGCATTTTACCGGCGATGCATTGGGACCATTGCGTTTCAGCCGGTCTTCGCGAGACATTTTATGGGTTCGCGAGGCGTATCCGCCACAAGGTCGTTGTGGATGATTTTTTTTACTTGCCCGCCGGGAAGCACGTGGTAGCGAATGCCGCGCCAGTTGATGCAACGCCCTACCGCGGAACTGGCCACGCCAAGCCAGTGGGCCAACTCGACCAAAGGACTGGCCCAAATGTCGAAGCCGCGAATCCGGCGAGACGCTTTTTCCCAGCCTGGAAAATACGTTCTGACCAGATCCTGCCGCAACGAACCGCGATAGACGGTTACGAGATACTGGAGCGAAGCGACGACCAAGGGAATCCAAGGTGAGGGAGAACCGGTCAACAAGCTGCAAAGCAAAACGCCGAGGTTTATCAGCCACACGGCGTTCGAGAATGTTTTGGCCACCAGTGAGAAGAGCCACCAATCGAACGTGTAGAATCTTGCCACGAGATATTGGCGACGAATGAAGGCAAGGGCCGCGCCCAAGGAAACATCGAGCGGCGAGGCCACGACGCAGCCAGGCTCGAAGCGAACTTCCAGTTTCGATTTCCGCATCAAACGGCTTGCCACGAGATCGTCGCTCAATGTGCCTTTCCAGGCATCGCGTAGTCCGATGTCATTAAATACATCGCGGCGAATCGCCCACGCACCGCCCCAAATCAAGTAGTGGCTGCTGCGCGTCAAAAGCGTGATCACGTCGCAATTCATACTGTAGACCAGGGCGTTGGCGGCCGTCGGACGCGCGGGAGTGAACCAACGGTAGCCCGTCACTGCGCCCAAGCCGGGGTCGTCGAGCCGCGAAATCAGCGCGCGAAGCCACTCGGGCCGGGGCCGAGCATCGGAATCGGCAAACGCCAGATATTTGATCCGGGGTGAAAGATGCTCGGTGGCCACCCGCAAATTGTGAACCTTCTGTCCGCTATCGGTCGCTCGCCCCGCCACGATAACTTGTGCCGGCGTATTGGGATGTTCGGCCATGGCTCGGCGTATGGCCGGATATGCCGGGTCGTCGGTATTTTCAACAATGAAGGTTACTTCGTAGTCGTCGTAATCTTGCTCCAAAAGCATCCGAAGATTGGAGTCCAGATCCAAATCCAAGCCTTTGCAGGGAGCAAACAGCGCCACGCGGCCCGTGGGCCGATGTTGGGATATGTTGCGCATGCAACTGCGCGCATAGCGACGATGCTCCCACGTGAGCAACGCAAGGAGCAGCGACATGATCGTCACTAGCCCTGAAAGAATCAGATAGACCGTAATCCAAGACGCATCCATGCGTTCACCAATTGATGCACTATCGTTGACAACAAATCCAACCGTTAGATCTACAAGGAGTCCATCCGCACAAAACTTGGGAAATCTGTAGCCCGATCCAGCCACCGGTCCAGTGGCAAATGTGTTGAAAGAATACTACCCCTGTAGAATGGGGTCAAGATCAATGAGGGCCAAAAACTGAATACCGGGGAGATGTGGGCAATATAGGCAAGCACAGAGGAGCCGATTGCGGCTGGGAGTGAAACGAACATCCACGGATCTCTTTCCACGGCTTCTGATTTGCACAACTGAACTTGACCTGCCGTGCTGCTACCCCCACAATTCACCTCCATGTATATCATTACCCGCTATGTCATCTGGGAGGTGCTCAAGCTATTTCTGGCCGCACTCGTGGCGCTGACGCTTGTGGTTACTTTCGGGATGGGCGTTAAGGAGGGTTTCAGCCGAGGGCTGCCTGCTTTAGTGATGATGCGGACGATGCCCTTCATGCTTCCCGAGATGCTCGGGATCACCTTGCCGGCTGCCATGTTGTTTTCGGTAAGCAGCGTTTTTGGGCGCATGACGGGCGCGAATGAGGTGGTGGCCTTGAAATCACTGGGCATCAGCCCGATGGCCGTCATCTGGCCGGCGATTGTTTTGGCCGCTTTCATCAGTCTCGGAACGGTATGGATGTATGAGATTGCCGCCACTTGGTGCAAACCGACGATCCAGCGGCTCATCGCCGAATCGATCGAGGATATTGCGTTGGGGATGCTGCAGCGCAATCGTTCGTACGACAGCGACCAATTCACGATCACCGTGAAAAATGTCGCTCCACCTTTGAAACCCGACGGACCGCCAAGGCTCATCCGGCCGACAATCATCATCAAGGGCGGGCGGACAATGACCCTGACGGCCGCCGAAGCCGTGCTGTATACCAAGGACAAACAATTGTGGATCGAATACAGCCAGAGCGAAGTTGATATTCAAGGACGGATGCGGGTGAGGTTCCCGAATACGGAGAAATATGCCATTCCGATCGTCGTGCCCGAGCCTCCGCGATACCACCGCGATTGGGTTTCGATGGGCAGAATTCGCGGTCTCATAGCCGAGCTGGATGCGAAGATGGTTCAGTTGCAAACGAATCTCCGGCAGCTCGAAGGTTTTCACGAGGCCTATACGGTGATCGGCGCAACCGAATCCTCGGTGGAGATCGACCAAACCAAGAATGAGATTGCCGACATGAATCGCTTGATTCTTCGGCTGAAGACCGAGCCGTTCCGCCGTTGGGCGAACGGTTTCACGTGTCTCTGTTTCGCCTTAATCGGAATACCCGTGGCCATGCTCTGGCGTCATGCCGACGTGCTGACGAACTTTTTCGTTTGTTTTCTGCCGATCTTGGCGCTTTATTATCCGCTTCTGATGCTTGGCGAAGACTTATCGACTTCCGGCAAGTTGCCGCCCATCTCGTTTTGGACCGGCAACGTGGTGCTTGCGATTCCGGCGATCTTTTTGATCCGGCGAATCATTCGGCATTAGATTTTGCATGATCTTCCTGGAAGGATGCCCCTCAAGGATCAGGACGACGAAAAGCAAGGCTGTGGATTGATGCCAATATCCCATCCGGCGATCAGCACGGGGTTGTTGAAGGATAGCCTAACGGCATTTCTCCTGACCGCCATGCTTTTGGGCGGTTCCTTAAGGGCGGTGTTCAAATATCTTCCATTGCCTCTGCTTATCTCGCTACTTATGTTGGGCGGCGGTTTTTTGTTCTACTTGGCGATCCTTGGTTTGGCCAAAGGGCAGCGGCTCTTCCGCCTTGCACCGATCAGAAGACCGAAAGCATTTTGCTTGGGAATACTTATCGCCATGACCGCGACAAGCGGCGTGATCTATCCACTGGCCGACGCGCGGCGCGGCGCAGGCGGCGGTTCAACCGCGGATGACGCGATGATCCTAGCAGCACGCTCGTTCCGCACGTCGGGCTCGATGTATGGCGAAATGGTGCCGCCCAAAATCCCCATCAGCAGCGGACCCGGCTGGGTGCTCCTGAATCTGCCGTTAGCCAATCCGACTTTATATTGGCTGCTGTCGCCGTTTTATATTTTGCTCGCCGTATTCGCATTCTCGTGGGCAATGCATTCCGCGCGGCCCGCGGCTTTTGCCTTGTGTTTGCTCAGCAGTTCGTTGCTATTTTGGGAACTGCTCACCACGGGGCAAGACTTAGTGGCCGTCGGATTTGCCTTTGCCATATTGACTCTGGCAACCTGGCAACTCTGTCGGACTCCGAGACCGAGTTGGCCGTTGGTCATCTTGACGGGCGTTCTTGCCGGATTGGTCGCCACATCGCGATTCCCGTTCGCGGGCTTCCCCATGCTCTTGGCGCTGCTGGCCTGGAAAAACAATCGAACGACGTCGCTGTTGATCGCCGGAGCGGGCATGTTGACGGTCGTGGGACTGCATGCCGGCTTCTATGCCACGAGCAACCTTTATCAGCCTTTTCACCTCTTTACGCGAGGAGGAAAAAATATCGGCATCGACCTGATCGGATTAGGCCTTTTGGCCGAGACCTTTGCGTTGATCTTCGCATATCGAGGAGCCGACAGTCGCGTTTCAAGTTGGTTGCACGGCACCTGGCTGTGCCTTTTCATTCCGCTATTGCTGATAGCGTTCGGCGAGTTGCGGACGGTCGCTTGGAGTTTCGCACATTGGGAAGGTGCCAACTATCTCTTTCCCTGCATCCCGCTTTATCTTTTTTATATCGCGGCGAAGTATTGGGATACGGAGAAATTGCGGAACGTAAACGGCCCATTCCCGTTCTCTTAGCCAATGGATGCAGAGTGCGCAAGGATGGGCTGGCGAGCATGGATATACGGCCGCTTTAATCGCCGTCGGTCACTAAAAAGTTTTTGAACTGCCAGGGATCGTTGGGGTCGATGTCGGGCCGGTTGAAGCCGTGAAAATGATTTACGTAATGCTTCAACGGCGTCCAGTCGGAGGGAATCGAAAGCGACTTGCCGAGATACGGTCGGGCGATGCCGAGAATGTACTCGTGGGGCAGTTCGTCGGGCACGCAAACGCCGCAACGCGGATTTTCGACCATCCAGGTGGCTGCCGCGACCGCGGAAATCGCGACCTGCATCGTCGTGGCGTTTTGGTGCGGCACGAGGCGGCGCGATTCTTCGATGCTGAGAATGCTGCCCGTCCACCAGCAGTTGTAGGCATGGCCCATCAACAGCGCGCCGAGGATATCGGCCCCGCCGGTGATTTCGTCGCGAATGATCCGCTGATTGGGTTGCAACTCGTAATCGCGGCCTCGCAATTCCTCGAGCGACACCAGCGCGCCGTCGCAAGGGCAATAGGCATAATGGACCGTGGGCCGATAGATTGGCCGGCCGTCTTCCCAAACGGTCAGGCGGTCGGAGATGGTGAAGGCTTCGCCGTGACGGATAATCATGCCGCGGATGCAGTAGTAAGGCACCCAGGAGACGACCCAGGTGTTCATGCCCATCCGGGCGAGGCAGATTTGGTTGCGCGGACCGTCGGCATGTTGATAGCTCAAGGGGGGCAATTCTTTTTCGTGCGTTCCCCAGCCCATCTCGGTCGTGGTAATGCCTTCCTCGCGGAAGCCCTCGATGCACCACGTATTGACGAACTCGCCGACTTGTTTCGGCTGATTCGTAACCTGGGTGTCGCGCTCGCTTCCATGAATCACCTTGACGCCCAATTTCATGGCGAGGCGGTTGAACGTCTTGTCTTTGACGAGTTGGCGGATTTCATCGGCATCGGCGTCTTGCACCTTTTTATCGTCGAGCAGTTTTTCGGCAATGTCGATCAGGCCTTGCTTGGTCCAATGCGAAATCAGGCCGGGGTTCGCGCCGTGTTCGATGACGGCCGTGGGGCCGCGGCCTTGCCAGCCCGCCATCATGCGGCGAATGTTCATGTGGCGCCAGTAGAGCGTTCGCTCGGTGGGATGCCGCGTCGTGGCGCCGGTATAAGGATCCCATATTTCGACGGATGTGTTCAGATACAAAACGCCATGGTCGCGGCACCACTGGAGAATTTCGCAGCAGTCGATGTTCCAGGCCAGATCGATCAGCAAATCGCCATCGGCCACGTAGGATTCGAGCACGGCCCCCAGGTTGTCGGGCATGATGCGTTGACGCACGAAGCGAACGCCTTGGGCAAGCAGGGGTTTCAAGGTATCCGAGCGGTCCTCGAAATCCATGACCGTGATGTTTTGAAGCGGAACGCGAAAATGCTTCAACAGGATCGGCAGCGCGCATTGCGCCACGGCCCCGTAGCCAAGGAACAAAACTCGCTTATGGAAATCGATCATGAAGATACCCTCGAAAAAAGCCACCGCTCAATAACACGCCATTCCCCCGCACAGCAAAGAATCTCGCGCCTCACGAGATCCTTCGCTGCGATTCGGACGATTTGACCTCGCTTTCCGTGAATTTCGCATTAACCGAATACGCGGTCGGTTAATCGCTCGTAAGCTTCGATGTATGTCTGTCTGGTTTTCGCCACTACGTCGTCGGGCAAGGACGGCGGAGGGCTGTTCTTATCCCAATCGGTTGATGAGAGCCAATCGCGCACGAATTGTTTGTCAAACGAAGGCTGGCCGCGTCCCGGTTCGTATCGGTCGGCCGGCCAAAATCGAGAGCTGTCGGGCGTCAACACTTCATCAATCAACAGAAGTTCTTCCCCGACGCGGCCGAACTCGAACTTCGTGTCGGCGATGAGTATTCCACGTTGACGGGCGTATTCCGACCCTCGCGCAAAAATCCGCAAGGAGCGACGCCGCAATTCCTCGCTCAAGTCGCGGCCGACGATCTCGCACATCTGCTCGAACGTGATGTTTTCGTCGTGACCCGTGGCCGCTTTGGTCGAGGGCGTAAAAATAGGTTCGGGCAGCCGGCTGCTTTCGGTCAAACCGGCCGGCAACGAGATGCCGCAGACGGTGCCGTTTTTTTGGTATTCTTTCCAGCCGGAACCGGCGAGGTATCCGCGCACCACGCATTCGATCGGAACGACTTCGGATTTGCGGCCCAGGGTGGAACGGCCGGCCAGGAGGTGACGATCCACCCCCGCCGGAAGGTTCATTTTATCGACATCCGTGGTAATCAGATGGTTCGGCTCGTTCAAAAGTCCAAACCAAAAGGCGGCAATCTGGTTCAATACCCTCCCCTTGTCGGGGATGGCAGAGGGCAATACCCAATCGAAAGCGCTGATCCGATCGGTGCTCACCAGCAAGACGGTGTCGCCCAGATCGTAGATGTCGCGCACTTTTCCGCGCCGCACGGGCAGTCCCGGCAACGAAGTTTCTCGTACAACGGTCGTCATAAGTGGCTATAGGCTAAGGGATCGTGAGAAAATTGTAAGAATAGTTCCGTTGCTGAATATACCTAGAAGGAAGCAGCTTGAATAGCGGGTGCAAAACAAAGGAGGCGGTAAGCCCCCAAACATTGCCGATCCCCCGCAATGGGGAGAACCACAAAGTCGCCAAAAGCAGTCATTCTGAGCGCAGCGAAGAATCTTCGTGAACCTAACCAAGTCCCAATACGCTAACGAGATCCTTCGCTTCGCTCAGGATGACGGCGCTTCGCTCAGGATGACGGTTCTCCGTGGCAAAAAGGGCTTTGCAGTTCTCTTGGCCCCCGCAATGGGGCGGCTTGCGGGGCTATGGCAACTCGGTTAGATTAAACGCTTGGGGGCTCCGCAGATTTCTTGTCCGAGGATACCGGTCCGATGGGTTTGATGCGATTCCGTGTCTTTCCGACAGAACGCATCACGGAGGAGCTTGTTGACCAGGCCTATTTGTCGGGAATTGACCGTGCAACATGGCCTGTGCGTGTCGGCATCGAGGGGGGGGAGCTAATCCTCCAACGAGATGTATCCGATTCCGCGAATCTTCATGCGCCGTGGCCTGTCGAGGGATATGGCACCCTTAATCTGATTTCCGGCAGCCTGATTGAGCGCGAGGAACCCTATCTGTTGCCGCTCGAACTTGCCCGGGGAACGATTGTCCAGGTGCGCAACCAACTTTCGGAGTGGCAAGTGATCGGGCTATCGGCTCCCGCAGCCGTGCCTGCCCGACTGGCCGAGGCCATCGCGCGGTTTTCGTGGGCGGTAACAAGCCAGGACGATCCGGCCGTTGCGGCCGAACATGCCGAGGGGGCGCTTCGCACGGCCCTGATCGCCGGCGACATGTTGACGGCTGCTTATGCTGAACAGGCGCTGCTGGTTCGCCGCCGCGGCGGAAAGCTCGACAGTTATCTCGGCGCCAACTTGGGCTCGACCGCGTTGGACAACTACACGGCCAAGCAGTTTATCCAAACCTTCAATGCCGCCCAGGTTCCTTTGTGTTGGCGCGAGACGGAAACCACCGAGGGCCACTTCGATTGGACCGAGAGCGACAAGCAAATCGAATGGTGCCACACGCATGGGCTCAAGATATTTGCCGGGCCGCTGTTGATGCTTGACTCGAGCGATATCCCCGATTGGTTTTATCTTTTCGAGGACGATTTCGAGAGCATGTTGGAGTGCGTTTCCGCGTTTATCGGAGCGGCCGTCGATCGCTATCGCGGAAATGTGGATTACTGGATCTGCGCCGGTCGCGTTAATGCGCCCGACGTGTTGTCGATCTCGGAGCAGGAGCGCCTTCGATTGGTGGCGCGGACGATCGAACAAGTTCGCGAGATCGATCCTTACGTGCCCAAGCTGGTTTCCTTCGATCAACCTTGGGGAGAATATCTCCGGCAGAAAGAGTCTGATTTTCCGCCGCTGCATTTCGCGGATACTTTGGTTCGCGCGGATCTGGGGTTGGCGGGTTTGATGATGGAGATCAACGTCGGACGTTCGCCCGGCGGCACCTTCCCCCGGCATTCCCTGGAATTCAACCGGCTGCTGGATACTTGGAGCATGTTGGGCCTGCCGTTGTGGCTATCGCTTTCTGCGCCGAGCGCCTATCACGAAGACCCGCTGGCGCAGCGCAAAACATCGCTTCCGCCGGGCAGTTGGAACGCGACAGCCCAGCAGGCCTGGATTTCGCGTTTCGTGCCGTTGGCCTTGGCGAAGCCGCCGATACAAGGCATTCTTTGGAGTCAACTGCGAGACAGCCGGCCGCACGAGTTCCCCCATGCCGGCCTTTTCGACGACCGCGGCCAAGCCAAACTGGCCCTTCGCTCGTTGACCGCCATTCGTCAGGCGCATCTGAAATAGGGCGATTTGTTGCTGTTTGCTTAGGAAATGAACGGACCGATCAACTCCTTGCCTTCATTCCGGTCTCTCAACGACCAATCTTTCAGGTCGGCATCCCGGGCCTTGGTTCATCGGCTGCGCGAACCTCAACGATCTTGCGATCAATGGTGATGTTCGTGCTGCTCGGCGCTGGCCATGACGAGCTCGCCTTTGTAGATGCCTTTGAGACCGCGCAATTGGCTGGCAATTTTTTGGAGCTTTGCCGCAGGGCCTCGCAGGATGATCACTTCGAGACAAATGTTGTGCGTCAAATGCGCATGCAACGTGGAGACCACCAGATCGGTGTTGTCGTGCTGCAATTTGGTCAAATGATCCCGCAGTTGCGGCCGGTGGTGATCGTAGACCAGCGTCAGCGTGCCGGCGGCATCCCGCGAATCCTCGGTCCATGCTTCCTTGGTCAATTGCTCACGCAACAATTGCCGAATGGCCTCGCTTCGCGTGGCATACTGCTGTTGCTTGCAGTAGCGGTCGAACTGCTCGAGCAGGTCGTCTTCCAACGATACGGAAAAGCGGACGATTTCTGACATGAGAGGGATTGGGGATTAGAGATTAGGGATTAGTAAAATCTCGCCCAGTTTGCCTTTTACGGATTATGTTTCACGGTTTTCGCATCGAATGCGTTTTGGGCCGCCTTGTAAACTTCCAAAAGCGGCACGCGATGTTGTTCGGCGATCCGCCGGCAAGACTCGAACTCCGGCGCAAAACGCGGCTGATCGTCGTCGCGCCAGCCGATCTTGCCCTCGACTTGCCCCCAGGCGGTCGTCACTTGATGCGGCTGACGCTGCAAAACGGTTCGGGTAACCATCCAGCGACGAACGCCCAACGTGGTTGTTTCACGGAACAAAACGTCTTCGACGGCGGCAGCCTCGGCCGTTCGGCAAAGGACCGAAATTTTCACGCCCGGCCGATTCTTTTTCATCTGGATGGCTGTTGTGAACACGTCCAAAACGCCCAAATCCCACAACCGGGCGAGGCAATAACCGATCAACTCGCCGCTTACGTCGTCGAGGTTCGTTTCCAACATGCAGGCTTGATCGGTTGCATCGGCCGGAACGTCGAGAGACTCGCCGATCAAGAGCCGCAGGGCGTTGGGCCGGTCAGGGAAGTTTTTGTGTCCCGCCCCATAACCGATTCGCTCGATTTTCATTGCCGGCAGTGGGCCGAAAGACTCGGCAAGCGTCGTCACAATCGCCGCGCCGGTGGGCGTGGTCAATTCACCTTGCGTCGTGGTTTCGGCCAGGGGAACGCCTTGTAGCAATTCGGCGGTGGCAGGCGCCGGAACGCTCATTTGTCCGTGGGCAATCGTAATCGTGCCGTTGCCGGTCGGAATCGGCGAGGCCACGATGAGGTCTATGCCCAGCAAATCCCAGCCGACAGCCGCGCCGACGATATCGGCGATCGAATCGGCCGCGCCGACTTCATGGAAATGCACTTTCTCGATGCTCGTGCCGTGAACTTTCGCTTCGGCCTCGGCAAGGCGGGTAAAAATCCGTCGGGCAAGCTCTTTTTGCCGAACGCTAAGCCGCCCGGCCTCGATCATCTCTAAAATATGGTGCAGATGGCGATGGACATGCTCATGCTCGTAATCCACGGTCACTTGGATCGCGCGAAAACCGTTTTTCTTGACCTCTTCGGCCCGAATCCGGCAACCGGGAAGCCCCAGCGAGCCGACAGCTTCGTTCAAGGCATCCACGCGAATACCGACGTCGATCAACGCGGCCAGGGTCATGTCGCCGCTAATTCCGCTGCTGCAATCCAGATAGGCAATTTTGCTCATAGAGGGCATTTTGACCGGGATTCCGCCGGGAAGCAAGAACCGGCGTAGTATCGGGGGGGTAAATCGTACAGATGGAGTTCTACCAAGCTACGCCTATTCTAGCATAAACAGGCCTACGCCGCACTCAACGAAAACGCAATTTTAAGACATAGGCCTCCCAATCCTTTTGGAATTTCTTCATGTCCTTTTCCTTAAGGTCAAGGATATCTAGGAGTGTTTCATAGCCGGTGGGGTCCTCATCATGATGGGCATGAAAGCGGCGGTAGTATTTCTGCAACAGCCCTTGTTCCTGCAAGTAGTAGCAGAGGTATCGGGCCTGGGCGTAGTTCGCCCCTTTGTCTTTCTCGTAGAACTCACGGCTTGTGGTGGAACACAGCTCTTTGAACGTGGGGATCTCTTTTTTGCGAATCGCCTTTTGCAGTCCCGGCAGCCGCCAATTGGTGTTGCCGCGAATCTGGCCGTTCTCCTCGCCGCACTGCTCGTAGAGCGAGCCGAGCCCCTCGTTGAACCAAGCGGGGCATTCGGGAAAATTGGCCGCCACGAACGGATGGACGATTTCGTGGACCAATGTGCCGCCGCCGGTGGATATGTCCATCACCAACGCCCGATCCGCGTGAGAATAATAGCCGTAAGGCGTGTCGGGCTTCGTGCGAAACAGCGCCATCGCGTTTTCTTCGTAGCTATCCTTATCTTTGAACAGCCAGATGTCGAGGATGTCGGCCGGATCCTTGGTGAAGTACGCCCGCTTGAGCATTTTGACGGCCCATTGCACGAGGTTTTTCGCTCGGCGTTCAACTTCCTCTGGCTCGTCGTCGCCGATCACCACGAACGGCTTCGCGACGACAATCGTGAAGCAATCATTTGGCAGTTTTTTCTTGAGCGCCTTGATGTGCCGCTCATAGGCGGCATCGCTGTGGCGGTTGCTGGGCTCCGCCGCAACAATCGGAACGGAACCGATCGCGCTAATCATCCAGAAGACGAAACTTAAAAGAACGAAAACACGCCTTGAAAAGTATTGCTGTCGTTTGCCGAGAACCATCGGAAAATCCGCCAATGATAATTGGGTCATGATAGTTTCAGGATACGCGATTCCAGATCGACGGCAGGTGTAAAATGCCACGTTTTTCCGTGCTTTTTTGCCACTAAGAGACCACGGTTCGCCAAATCGCACAAGTCTCTTCGCGCGGTTTCATAGACGACGTTGTGGCTAAGCCTGTGTGATTCAACCGTGTAGATTTGGCTAGGATGCCGGAGAGCATGGGCGATGAGCACTCGCTGGCGATGATTCAAAAAGGCCATCCCTCGCAATTCGCCTTCCATCTCCTGCAATTTTTTGGTTTTGCGTTCGATGTAGTCATGAAGTTGTGCAACGGCCTTTTGGATCAAATTCAGATGATACAGAATAAAATAAGTCAGATCGTTGTCGTCGGTCTCCGTACGAAGGAAGGCCAATTGATATTCACTGGGCGATTTCAGAATTAACGGCGATATGGAGATGAACTCGCAAAGCCAATAGTCTTGATGAAGCATGGACCAGTAGAACAGCGCGCGAGCCGTCCGGCCGTTGCCATCAACGAAGGGGTGGTCGTAGGCAAGCCAAAAATGCAATAGTATCGCGCGTAGAACGGGATGCATGAAATCGGAAGGCGTCTTCCCGTTGGCAAAATCGCACATGGTCTTCATGCGTTCGGCAAGTTGGTCGGCCGGCGGAGGATCGTGATAAACCTCGCCATACATATCACTGACGACGACACGTTCCTCCGCTCGCCGAAAACGCCCGGCCGTCGCGGGATCATCCAGCGTGTTTTCGGAAATGAGGCGGTGGATCTCAAAAACCAATTCCGTCGTGAGGGGTTCGGTTTTAAGTTGTTCGAGCCGGCGCATGGTATTGAAATTATTGAGGATCATGCGTTCGCTACGGTCGCGCGGCTTCCGACCGGAACGTATCATCTCCTTGGCCACCATGCGCGTCGTAACAGCACCTTCGAGTTGGCTGGACGTGATCGCCTCTTCGATCAACGATCGGACATAATAACGGTCGCGCGTGTCTCGGTTGAGAACGTTATCAGGCGATTGGATAATTCCGCCTGCTCCCATATCGATATGGTGAAGCTGCTCGGGAATGGGCGTTACAAGCATATAGGAAAACGATTGCCCGGCCCCGCTTTTTAATGGAACTGTATTTTTTTGAGAACGTTGTAGTTTCAGCCCCAACCACCATTCCTCATGCGACAAACCTTCAGGAGGCGTGTGATAGGGCAGCTTGTCCCAATGCAAATACGCCCCCCCGACAAGAGGGCTTGTTGCCGAAAGGAGGATTGCCGGCAAACGGCTTTCCTTGTCCGCCTTGTCGAAAAGCTTATGGAAATCCGGCGGCATTTTTGGGCGTCTCATCGCAACATCCCCATAGATTGCAACTACTTACAACATACTAATTATATACTAATCAGCAAGATATTAGTATTTGCGTAGTTGCACTACCTGTGAATGTACCAACTATCTACTAATTATACAAGAATTAGTATGTAGCGGTCGCATGCCAGCAAGGTGAATGTGCCATGAATTCCGCACACCAAGAAATGCTGGGCCCGGATGATCGTGCGATGTCGCGAAACACGGCATTTTAGGCCATGTCAATGGCCGTGTTATCCCTCGAATCGGCTGGCGAGCAGGGCGATGTTTTGCCCGCCGAAACCGAAGCTGTTGCTCAGGGCGACATCGCAAGGATGTTGCCGGGCGACGTTGGGGATGTAGTCGAGATCGCATTCGGGATCGGGCGTTTCGTAGTTGATCGTCGGTGGAACGGCATTGTCGCGAATGGCCAGCAAACAAAGGATCAGCTCCGTTGCGCCGGCTGCCGCGATCAAGTGGCCCATCATGCTCTTCGTGCTCGAAACCGGGATCTTATAGGCCTGATCGCCGAATACTTTCTTGATCACCAACGTTTCCACGCGGTCGTTCACCGACGTGCTGGTGCCGTGCGCGTTGATGTAATCGATGTCCTCAATGCCTAGGCCCGCATCTTGCATCGCCATCTGGACGCAAGAGATTGCGCCGCGGCCTTCAGGATGGGCATCGGTGATGCGGAAGGCGTCGGCCGTCGAACCGTAGCCGACGATCTCGCCGTAGATCTTCGCGCCCCGCGCTTTGGCGTGCTCCAGCGATTCAAGAATCACCATGCCCGACCCTTCGCCCAAGACGAATCCGTCGCGATCGCGATCGAAGGGGCGTGAAGCGCGTGCAGGCTCGTCGTTGCGCGTGCTTAGGGCAGTCAGCAGATTGAAGCCGGTCACGCCAAAGGGGTGAATCATCGTGTGGGTGCCGCCCGAAAGCATCAAGTCGGCCTCGCCGCGACGGATGATCTCAACGGCTTCGCCGACGGCCTGACTGCTTGCGGCGCAGGCCGTTAGACAGTTGGCGTTCGGCCCCTGGGCGTTGAACAGGCTGGCCAAATGAGCGGCGGGCATGTTCGGTTCCTGCTCCAACTCGGAGACGGGATGTAGGATTTCGAGCCCCTTTTTCGTGAACTTGGCCATGTCGAGATGCTCGCCGCCGTCGAGGCCCGCAACCATCATTTCAGTGAACCGGTTGAAATCCTGCTGGCCTTCGCCGCTGCCGGTATAGATGCCGAAGCGCGTGGGATCGACGCGGCCCAGCTCGATGCCCGAATCGGTCACGGCTTTTTTCGCGGCGCCGATGGCGAAATGCGTGTGCAGACCTTGGTACTTCCAATCCGCGGGATTTTCGCCTACATCGGAAAGATCCCAGTTGCGGACTTCGGCCGAGATTTTCGTCGGGAAGTTGCTCGCATCGAATCGGGTGGTGTAGCCGACGCCGGATTCGCCGGCCAGCAATCGCTGCCAAACCTTTTCGATATCCGCGCCCAAGGGCGTAACGCATCCGATGCCGGTCACTACAACGCGTCGTCTCATGATTTCACTCCTTCGACGGCCTCGACAAGCCGTTGGGGCGGTTTCAGCGGGCTGCCGTCGGCGGCATGGCCCACCTCGAACGCGCCCAAAAGCCGCATCATTCGCAAGAACGATTCCGGTTCGAATAAACTACCCAAGCGAGAATCATTCAAGTGGGCAAAGACAATTTCACCCTCGGCATGCAACACATCGCCTTTGTAGCTGGTGGCGGTGACCATCGCGCCTTCCGGCCGGATATACTCGACTTTGGTCGTGTAGGTCAACGTGTCGCCGGGCACCGCTTCGCAATAAAACACCATCTTGGGCACTTTCGCCAGCACCACCTTTTCGGTGAACTGGCTATGTTCGCAAACCAGCAAGCCGCCGGTCTGCGCCATGCCCTCGATCACCAGAGAGTTCGGAATCATCGGATAGTAGAGGAAATGATCGTGCAGATGGTCCTCGGCCAAGGAGATATTCTTGATCGCCTTGGCGCTGCGTCCGCTCTCGAATTCGAGAAATCGATCGATCCAATACCATCGCATGACAATCGCCCTTTGGTAGTGATTAGCGGATCGTGGTTAGCAAAGGGCCGCCATACCGGCGACCGCTCAACTATCTACCAATCCCTAGTCCCTGCCCCCTCTAGTTCTTCCTACTCCGTCATATCGATCTTGCTTTCCACGAACCGGCACATATCGGCGACGGTCAGCAGATTGCCGAAATCTTGGACGACGGGGTTCTTGGCGAAGTCGTCGAGATTGGCGAACGGCATGCGTTTGCGCAATTCGGAAACGCCGGCTTCCGTAACCTTGCCGTCTTGCACGTATTTCGCGTCGGTCAAGATGTCCTCGGGGAACAATTCGCCGCGGGGGATCTTGATGTTGAACGACTTTTCCAGACGGAAAACGATGTCC
Organism: uncultured Planctomycetaceae bacterium; assembly: GCA_964458015.1. Lineage (GTDB taxonomy): Bacteria > Planctomycetota > Planctomycetia > Pirellulales > Thermoguttaceae > CAYWGR01. Next base: position 5,927 of record CAYWGR010000076.1, on the reverse strand, counting down.
AAGAAGTCGATCGACTCGGCGCCGAGATCTCCCACGAGCGTGGCTTCCGGCGTAACGTCTTCCTCATCAACGCCCAAGGCATCGACCAACGCGGCTTGAATTTTTTCGAAAACTTCTTCCTTCGTGGGCATAACGATCAAACCTCCCAAACCAAATGTGTAAATCCCATTGACGGTCAGAATTGCGATGCAACCGAATCGGCCGACGAACGACCGACATCGCGCCGAGAACGGCGACTTCCGGTTACAAAACCCTGCTGAACGTCAAAAACAATTGAACGATGAAAAAAACGGTATTCTTAATATCCGCCCAAACTCAAGCCGCCATCGACCCGCAGCACTTGCCCGGTGAGGTAGGCGGCGTCGTCGCTGGCTAAAAAGGCCACGGCCGAGGCGATTTCCTCGGGTTGGCCGATTCGCTTCATGGGTATCATTTTTTTGATCTGATCGCCGGCAATGCCGCGAACCACCTGGCTCATGTCGGTTTCGATCATGCCTGGGGCAATGGCGTTGACGCGCACGTTGCGAGGGGCCAATTCCTTGGCCAGCGACCGGGTCAATCCGTTGATGCCGCCTTTACTGGCGGCGTAGTTCACTTGTCCCCGGGCGGCGAACTCGGCGGCGGTGCTCGAAAGATTCACGATGCTGCCCTTGCGGGTCATCATCATCGGTTGCGTGACGGCGTGGCAGTAGTTGAATGTTCCGCCAAGGTTGGTGTCGATCACCTCGCGCCACTGTTCTTGCGTCATGGCGCCCAGGAGTCCGTCGTGAACGATCCCCGCGGAGTTGACCAAGACGTCGATCTTGCCCCATTCCTCGAACAGTTGATCAACAATCTGATGGGCGCGCTGCAAATCGCGAACGTCGGCTTGCAAGGCGCGGACGTCGCTCGAAGCGGCCTTCAACTCGGCTGCCAACGATTCGGCCGCCTGTTGGTTGTTGCAATACAGAAAGGCGACCTTCGCGCCTTCGGCCGCCAAACGAGCAACGCAAGCTCGGCCGATGCCGCGGCTCCCGCCGGTAACGATAGCTGTTTTTCCTTCAAATCTCATGGGCAATCGCTAGGTTGGGGATGATGTGATATTTTCTCGATGGGGTTGGTATAACAAGGCCAACTGATCGCGCAAATCTTTCCGCGTGGCCTCGTCGGTCCACGCATATTGCGGATCCTTATCAGCCAGGTTGTAACAGGCCAACGTCAATCGGGCGTTCAAGATAATTCGACCGCCGACCGTTCCGTAAGCCTTTAGCTTCACCTCTTTATCATCAAACTTCAAAACCTCGGCCGTCACCGCCAAGGTTTGGCCGGGCTCAATAAACTGTGCATATTTTACGTTGTTGGCTTGCTTCAGCACAACCATGCTGTGTGCGAAGTCTTCGCTCACTCGGACCAACCAAGCTCCCGCTTGCGTGAGCGCTTCAAGCATCAGCACGCCGGGCATGACCGGAAAGTGCGGAAAATGGTCGGCCAAGTATTCCTCGGTCATCGTCAACGACTTTACCGCCGTGATATGCACACACGGTTCAAGCTCGACGATGCGATCAAGTAACGTAAATCGCATGGGACCTTCGGAAGAATAATGGGCTTGGGCAATATGCCCTGCATCGGGAAATCCAAACCAACCAGTATATCGGCCGGGGGATTAGTCTACAACCGCAGAAGATATTGGCTTTCGGAATTTCCAACCCAGACTCTTGCCACTGTTTTTGCGAAAAAAACTGCCATTATGGCAGCTTTCGCGGGCTGGCATAGACCACCCGAATATCGTAAATACTTTCCATATAACAACTAAGGGAAATATGGCAATTATTTGGCATGAACTTTGCAAAGTATCATTTCAGATGAAATCAATTCAAACAAGAATCCAAAGAAGACCATTAGGAGGGTAAATCATGGCATTAGTCTATCGAAACTCACGGCGGCCACTCCACCAATTGCGCGACGAAATGGATCGGCTCTGGACCGGATTCTTCGGCCCGACGGCGGAAGGATTATTATCGCCGGTCTTTCATGGCCAGCCGGCCGCGAACATCTGGGAACGGGACGACGCCCTCTTGATTGAAATGGAAGTGCCGGGAGTGAAGAACGAGCAGATCGACATCAGCGTCGCCGGCGATGAATTGTCGGTCAAGATTAACCGGCCCGAGATTGATCAGGAAGGTGTGACGTATCACCGGCGCGAGCGGCCGGTCGGTGTGATGACCCGGCTGTTGCGACTGCCCATCGAAGTCAACTCCGAGAAAGTCGAAGCGGAACTGCACGACGGCGTATTGAAGATTACGCTGCCGAAGGCGGAAAGCGCAAAACCCCGAAAAATCAACGTTGCTACTGCATGAGCAAGAAAGGAACAAACATCATGGATCAAGAAGTCAATTTAACGAAAACTGCCGCGGAACAGACTTCGGCGGCCGAGCAAACCCGTTGCGGATACTGCTACCGTCCGAATGTCGATATCGTCGAACGAACCGATGAGTTGTTGGTTTTGGCCGACGTACCCGGTGCAAAGAGCGATGCCATTGATATTGATTTTGAAGACGGCACGCTGGAAATTCGCGCGCCGGTCGCAAAGTGCGAATGCGAAAGCGCCACCTGTCTGACGCATGAGTACGGCGTAGGCGATTATTACCGAAGTTTCCGGGTAAGCGAAGCCGTGGATGCCGCAAAAATCTCGGCGGAATACGCCGACGGCGTCCTGACGCTTCATTTGCCGAAGGCCGAGGCCCTGAAGCCGAGGAAGATCGCCGTAAGCGCCAAGTAACTTCAAACAATAACAGAAAGGGGAGGTAAACCATGAATCTTATTCCTTGGAAGAACAAACAGCCCGAGAGTGTACGGAGCGATCTCTCGCCGGTGTTGGCGTTGCGGGGTGAAATGGAACGGCTTTTCGATTCCTTCTTCCGCGAGCCCCTCGGAGCATTGGATTTGCCGCACTGGACTGCCGGCGGTTGGTCGCCGGCCATTGACGTTGCCGAGAACGACACGGAACTGACAGTCCGCGCGGAATTGCCGGGCATGGACCCGAAGGATTTGGATGTCGCGATCAGCGGCAACCAGTTGATCCTCAGCGGCGAGAAGAAGGAGTCGAGCGAGCACAAGGAGAAGGATTTCTTCCAGAGCGAAACTCGCTACGGCTCGTTCCGCCGCACGGTTGCACTGCCCGAGGGCATTGACGAAGATAAAGTCGATGCCCAATTCTCGAACGGCGTTTTGACGTTGCACTTGCCCAAGACAGCCCAGGCCGCCACAAAGCGGATCGAGGTCAAGGCGAAGTAGTCAAGCGTAAAATTCGCAGGCAAGGGACCATGCCGAATGGCGAAATTAGAATGACGAATAGATTTCGATATTCGGCATTCCCCTGCCATGCTGGCGTTCTTGCCCCATTTCGGGTACATTGGAAATGCTTGATTTTCAATAGACCTGAGCGATGAAGGGAGCATGAGCGATGCCGTGCCGAGGAGTCCGCGGGGCAACGACCGTGGAGAGCAATAGTCCGGAGGAAATTCTGAAGGCCACGCGCCAACTGTTGGCCCTTTTGATCCGCCAAAATGGCATCCAGCCGGAAGACGTGACGAGTGCGATCTTTTCGACCACCACGGATCTTGATGCGGAATTTCCGGCGCTGGCTGCACGGCAATTAGGCTGGATCGATGTGGCGTTGATGTGCGTGCATGAGTTGGACGTGCCCGGCTCATTGCGGCACTGCATTCGCATCCTTTTGCACTGGAACACCGACAAGCCGTCGAATGAACTCGTGCATGTCTACATCAAAGAGGCCGCTAATCTGCGGCCCGACCGCTCCAAACTGCCGCCGGTCGATTGGAAAGAGCTTGAAGACTGGATTGCCGAACACAGCAGCGAAGCGGCAAGACCGATCCGCAAGTAATTAGGTTTCCAATTCAAGCTTGTGAGTCTGTTTTTCAAAAGGAGTTTGTTTCCCCGCAGGATAAACAGGCGGTGATAGGCAGGTTGGAATTGGTATAATACACAATCACATCCCGGGGCGCCGCGAAGTTGCGAGGTGTTTTCATGTGTGCGTCTGAACGTTCCGTCGGCGACGATGGTGCGGATACCTTGGCTGATACGCTGCGTCTCTCCTTGATATCGGGCGTGGGGCCGAGGATTCGCAAGGCTTTGATCGAGCGGTTTGGATCGGCTCGCGCGGCTCTGCGGGCCGCGCCCAGCGAATTGCGAGGCGTTCACGGCGTCGGCGAGAAGCTTACTCATAAAATCGTGGAAGCCGACCGCGAGATCGATGTGGAAGCCGAGATCGCTTTGTGCCGGGAGCATGGCATCGACATTTTGACGGAGGATCGCTCTGATTATCCGCGGCCCTTGCGCGAAATACACGATCCGCCCGGCGTTTTGTTCATGCGCGGCGAGCTGAAACCGAACGACGCCCTGGCAGTGGGAATCGTCGGCACGCGACACGGCACGCAATACGGCCTGCGGCAGGCCGAACGGCTGGCCGGCTCGTTGGCCCGAGCCGGTTTGACGATCATCAGCGGTTTGGCGCGTGGAATCGACGCGGCGGCCCATCGCGGCGCAATGGCAGCGGGCGGTCGAACGATCGGCGTGTTGGCCAGCGGCGTGATGAACATCTACCCGCCTGAACACGACCGCTTGGCCGACGAAGTTGCATCGCACGGCGCGCTGATTAGCGAATCGCCGCCTCGTTCGGCCCCGCTTTCCGGAACATTTCCGCAGCGCAATCGCATCATCAGCGGCATGTCGCTCGGCATCATTGTGGTTGAAGCGGCCGAACGCAGCGGCGCGCTGATCACGGCCCGTCACGCAATGGAACAGGGGCGTGAAGTGTTCGCCGTGCCGGGCAATGTCGATAGCCGCACGTCGCGCGGCTGCCATCAATTGATCCGCGACGGGGCCAGGCTCGTGGAGTCGGCCGACGACGTATTGGAAGAGCTTGGTCCACTGGTCGAATCCGTTCCCCGCGACGACGGCCAAGTGATCCACCATCCCGCCGAACTGTTGTTGAACGAATTGGAGCAGCAAGTGCTGTCGGCCATCAGCGGCGAGGCGACGCTGATCGACCGGATCGTTGCCCAGACGGGCCTTCCCGTGCCCCAAGTGCTTTCGACCCTAAGCGCGCTCGAGATGCGGCGTTTGATTCGCCGTCTGAGCGGCACCACGGTCGCGCGGCCGTAGTAGCGGAGCACTTATTGATTACGCGACTATCGCCCCTTTTTAGCGGCCTTGGCAAGCGCTCGTTCGATTTTTTCGACAGTTGCCACACTTGGCGCATGCTTGCCTTTTTCGATGCGATTGAGCGTTTCCGGACGTATGCCGGCAAGTCGAGCCAATTCTATTTGGGTGTAACCGGCAGTTCGACGTTCCCGTGCAATAGACCGCGCTATGGATACTTGCAACGCTTCAGCGGCAGGATAATTTCCTCGATCATCGCGTGCCGGGAAAGAGAGCTTGCCGGAGTCTCGTGAGAGTCGGCGGAACTCCGCTTCTGGAACAATCACGAAACGCTGTCCAGCCAAAGTCACGGTTTGAAAGCTTGTCGCCATAATTCAATCCTCGTAAAACCTATCGCGATGTCCGAGTTTTTCAACAATGATGCATTCATCTTGAACGTAGAATTGCACTCGATAATCACCTGTTCGGATACGGTAACGTCCAGCCAGTTTGCCGGATAACGGCTTAGCGCCGCTTACCTTGGGCCAGTTCACCAGCCTCAGCATCACCCGGCGAAGACGAGCACGAATTGCCATTGGAAAGCGTTCGGCTTGTTTTAGAGCTTCGGGGGTAATGGTGACGGTCGCCATTACATTACTTTAAGCTCGATTGACACTTGTGTCAATATTTATGACATGTCGCTATCGATTGGATTGTCGCCCAGGTGGCCTCACCCGTGCCCCAAGTGCTTTCGACCCTAAGCGCGCTCGAGATGCGGCGTTTGATTC
>CAYWGR010000075.1:0-25246 GCA_964458015.1 uncultured Planctomycetaceae bacterium | reverse complement strand
AATTCGCGCACATTCCGGGAGCTGTTAGCTCCCGGCTATTCGTCTTATTGATGCATATTTAGGGAGCTGTTAGTTCCCGGCTAAGCTAAACTCAGGACCGATGTTGCGATGACCGCTAAACTCAGGACCGACGTTGCGACGGCTGTTAAACTCGGGACCGACGTTGCGACGACCGCTAAACTGTTGTGCAATTCGCGCACATTCCGGGAGCTGTTAGCTCCCGGCTATTCGTCTTATTGATGCACATTTCGGGAGCTGTTAGCTCCCGGCTAAGCTAAACTCAGGATCGACGTTTTGTCGGTTGCTAAACTCAGGACCGATGTTTTGTCGGCTGTAAACGCATGAGAAACACGGCGGGCAAGCCCGCCCGCTACACGATCTTAACGAACACATCATCGCGATGCACTTCAACCGTGGGATGGCAAAAGCTTACCATCTCGCATTTCAGTTGTCGGGGAGGACGCCCGGGATGACAAGAGCTTTACGCATGATGTAGAATCTGATAGGATCATGGGCGGCGCTTTTCCGCGTTTCGCCAAAATTTATCCCGGGCTATGCGATGTCGATTCGATGCGTGTGCCCGAACGGGCATGTATTGAACGTCAAGGACTCGCTGGCAGGGGCCTCGGGGCTCTGCCCGACATGCAAAGTTCGTATTCAAGTTCCCCACATTAACAAAGGGAAGGTATCAGAAGAGGCGATTCTCGATTATCTTGGGCAATGGTCCCCGCCCCCCCCATCGGCTGATATTTCTGTGGAAGCCGCGCAATCCCCCAACCTATCAGGAATCCATCAGCGGGGTACGCCCAAGAAAAGTTGTAATAAATGTAACCAGGAGATCTCTTCGGGCACCCACATTTGTCCGCATTGCCACACCTACATCGCCAACCTGGACGACTTCTAGTATATTAGCATTGTTGCTTCAGTCCTCAGATGGGTGACGGTGCAATTATCGCGGGCATGATCTCGGGATCCGTCGTAGATTTGTATAATGGAATCAACTCTGTCGGTCGTTAGCTCCAAGGCCTTGCTGACGCTTTTTGGCGCCTGTGATCAGCACCTTCGACGCATCCGCAACGCATTGGGCGTGAGCGTGACCGCTCGCGATGATCGGATTCATATCATGGGGCCCGAGGCGGCCGTGGCTTCGGCTACGGCGGTGTTCGAGCAGTTGCAAGCTTGTGCCGAGCGATTCGGCACGTTGACGGTCGACGATGTGGAGCGGATTTTGAATGGAATTCAAGAGGGGATAGGCGACGCAAAGCATCCGCTGGTTGACGTATTCCGCGCGGGACGCCAGATCCGCCCTCGAACGGCGGGGCAATCGCGTTACATCGAAGCCATCGATCAACATGATATTGTATTGTGTTGCGGACCGGCCGGGACGGGGAAAACCTATCTGGCCGTTGCGATGGCGGTCGCGGCATTGAAGAAGGAATCCATCCGGAAGATCGTGTTGGTTCGGCCGGCGGTCGAAGCGGGCGAGAGCCTGGGTTTTTTGCCCGGCGACTTGCAGGCCAAGATCAATCCCTACCTGCGACCGTTGATGGATGCCCTGCACGAGATGATGGATCACGATTTGATCCGCCGCTATACGGAGGAAGATTTGATCGAGGTGATACCGCTGGCCTACATGCGCGGCCGCACGCTGAACGAGGCGTTTATCATTCTCGATGAGGCGCAGAATACCACGATCGCCCAGATGAAGATGTTTTTAACCCGGATGGGCACAGGCTCGAAAATCGTGGTGTCGGGCGACGTGACGCAAATCGATCTTCCGCCGAAGATCCACAGCGGGCTGGTGGATGCGTTGACGCGACTTGGAGGAATCGACGGCATTGCCGCCGTGGCGCTTACGGCATCCGACATCGTGCGTCATCCCTTGGTGCAAAAGATCGTAAAGGCTTATGAGGAGACGGGGAAGAAGAGAAAATAGAGAAAGGCTCAAGGAACAAAGGTTCAAGGTTCAATGACCAAGGTTCAAGGAACAAAGGTTCAATGGCCAAGGTTCAATGTTCAATGAGCAATGACCAATACTTAGGGTATGGTGTGCAGTATCTTTTTTGAACATTGGTCATTGAACCTTGGAATTTAGTTAATCCATGTTTGGTTGGCGAAAACGAAAACGATTCGAACGGGTGTCATCGCTCGAACTGCCGCCGGGGCAGTGGGAGCGGGCGTGGACCAACTTGCGCCAGCGCGACGTACTCGGGCGCGTAGCGCTTGCGTTGTTGGCTTCCGTGGCGACCTGCGCGGTGATTCACGGCTGGGATCCGCCGTTTGCCTATCGCACGGGCTACGTTCCCTCGCGCAATATCGTCGTCGCGACGCCGTTTATCAAGGCCGACCCCGTGGCCACGGCCGAGGCACGCGAACAAGCGCGCAGCCAGGCGAGATATGTCTACAAGCAAGACGCGGACCCGCTAGTACAGTTGCAAGCGGCGTTGCGAAACACGCTGGTTGAGCTTACGGCCGCCCCGACGTTGGACAAGGCACTGCCGAAAACTTGGAAGGATTTCCAACTGCCTCTGGTTGCGGGTGCAAAGCCGCTACCTCCGAAACAGCAAGACGAGCAATACCGTGCCTTTCGCGATACGTTCGCATCCAAGGAACGCTTGAAAGGCGTCATGGATGCCGTAGGCAGGGTCTTTGCGCAGTATGAAAGAGACGGATTGCTCGACAAGCTGAATCAGGAAAAGCTTGGCCAGGGCAACAAGCAGGAGATTCTCGTCTATCCGAAGGGTGATCCCGCATCGCAGCATATCGTCCGGGTGAGCGACGTGCAACTCGGCAAGGGAGACGCGATTAGGGAGAGTCTTCACAAGCAGCCCGAGCTGGAAGCAGCGACAGACCGGCTTTTCGCTTGGCTTTTTCCGCAATTGCAGAAGATATGCCCCACGTTGACCGTGGACGAGACTCGCACGAAAGATTCGAGAGAATCGGCCGCGAAAGCCGTTGACGAAGTGTTTGCGAACTATACGCCGGGTCAAGAGTTGGCTCCGGCAGGGAAGCCCCTGGGCGACGAGCAATTGGATTTGCTGAGCCTGGAATATGCAACGGCCATGCATGTGCGCCATGCTGAGCATTCGGGGGCGATGTGTTTGCGATCGTTGGCGATTATCGGCATGGTGTTCGTTTGCTTCATGGCTTGCGGCGTTTACATGCGTTTTCATCAGCGGGGTCCGCTGGTCAGCCTGACGCGATTGATCGTGTTGCTGTTGTTGGCCATGACGACCATTGCCTTGGCGCGTTGGGCGGCGGCCAATGCCTGGCGCGGCGAGCTCGTTCCGCTGCTGCTGTTCTGCATGACGATGGCGATCGTTTACCAACAGCGGCTTGCCATTTTAATCGCCGGCATGACGACCGTGATCGTGGTGTTGGCCGTCGGGCTTGGTTTTTCCGAGTATCTGCTGCTGGGCGGCGTGACGGCGGCGGCCGTGCTGAATTTGCGGAGCATTCGGAATCGCAGCAAACTGATTCACGTCGGATTGTTTGCGGGATTGGTGGCGATCGTGCTTTATGTGACCATAGGGTTGATCGACAACCAGCCTTTGGATCTCGTGCTTCTGAAAGATGCCGCACGGAACGGTCTTTGGGCTTTGGCGGCGGCGTTTTTCGCGACCGGCTTGTTACCGTTCATCGAGCAGTTGTTCGGCGTGTTGACCGATCTTAGCCTGTTGGAATTAGGCGATGTGGCGCATCCGTTGTTGCAAGAGTTGGTTCGTCGGGCCCCCAGCACATATAACCATTCGGTCACGGTTGGTTCGATTGCCGAGGCGGCGGCCGAAAGCATCGGCGCTCGAGGTTTGCTGGTTCGCGTGGGCGCGTATTTCCACGACATCGGGAAAATGTTGAAGCCGGCCTATTTTATCGAGAATCAACGCCCGGACGACAACCGCCACGAAACGCTGGTGCCGGCCATGAGCACGTTGGTGATTATCGCCCATATCAAGGACGGCGCCGATCTTGCCCGGCAACACCGGCTGCCGCAGCCGATCATCGACCTGATTGCCCAGCATCACGGCACGACGCGCGTCGAGTTTTTCTTCGGCCGAGCAACCGAGCAACAACAAGCCGATCCGAATGCGAGCGAAGTGGACGAAAGCAGCTATCGCTATCCTGGTCCGAAGCCGCAAACCAAGGAGGCGGCCGTGCTGATGCTGGCCGACGCCGTTGAGAGCGCCAGCCGCACGCTGGTTGATCCGACGCCTGCACGGATTGAAAGCCTTGTGCGGGAAATCGCGGAAAATCGCCTGCACGGCGGGCAGTTCGACGAGAGCGGTTTGACATTGCGGGAACTGCGCACGATCGAAAAGAGCATGGTTATGTCGCTTACGTCGATCTATCACGGGCGAATCAAGTATCCCGAGCAGAAAACGGCGTGAGAAGCTTTCCGCTGTCAGCGATCAGCTTTCAGATGGAAATTACTAGTTATCGGTTTCGCTATTTTGATTACGATTACAATTACCAATCGGCAGAAGAGATTGCGGGTGGATCGGCGGCGCATGCGCCGGGCGATTCTTGCGATTCTGCGCGATGCGGATATTCATGCGGCCCAAATTAGCATCGCGATTGTGGATGATCCCGCGATTGCGAAGTTGCATGAGGAATTTCTCGACGATCCTGAACCGACCGATGTTTTGAGCTTCGTGCTGGAGCAATCGGAAGGCGTTTTGGAGGGCGAAGTGGTGGCGAGCGCCGACACGGCCGCTGTTAATGCCCGGCATTATCGCTGCACGCCCGAGGAAGAGTTGCTGCGTTATGTGATCCACGGCACGCTGCATTTGGTCGGCTACGACGATATAACGCCGTCGAAACGGGCCGTGATGCGGAAGAAAGAGAACGAGTACCATGGCCAAGCAGGAAAAAAGGAAACCACAGATAAACACAGATAAACACGGATAGTAAGACTGAAGTTTCCTTTATGCCGTCTGAAAAAGCATCTGCCATCGTGATCCGAAGCGTGGAGTTCAGCGAGACAAGCCTCGTGGTGACGCTGTTCACGCGGGAATTTGGCAAGATAGGGGCTTTGGCGAAGGGGGCGAGGCGGCTTAAAAGTCCTTTCGAGTCTGCTCTTGACCTGTTGGCCCTTTGTCGAATAGTCTTCCTCCGAAAATCGTCGGAATCTCTCGACTTGCTGACCGAGGCGAAACTGCTGCGGCGGTTCCGTTTGGCCGGTCGCGACTTGGCGGGGCTTTATGCCGCGTTTTATGTCGCGGAGTTGTTGAATGGATTGACCGACGAGGGCGATCCGCATCCGGAGCTGTTCGATCTGGCGGATGAAACGCTGGTGTTGTTAGCTTCCGGCGATGCGGTTGCGAAGAACGTGGTGCGGTTTGAGTTTGGAGCGTTGCGGCTGTTGGGCCATGCGCCGCTATTAGACGCTTGCGTCGAGTGCGGCGAGCCGATGGCGGCGGCAGGGCGAGTGGCCTTTGGATTGCTCGACGGCGGCGTGTTGTGTCCGAGGTGTCGTGGAGGAAAGAATCAGGTTATAACGGTAAGCGCCGGCGTGTTGCGGGCGATGGCCCAACTGGCCGATCCCGACGGCACTCTCTGGCGACGCATGGAGATGGATCCGCGCAGTTTCGGAGAACTGCGCAGCGTGTTGAACCGATATTTGACGCACTTGCTGGGCAGGAAGCCTCGCATGCACGAATACATGGGAATGCTGGGGAATTAGTGGCTGGTGGTTAGTGTGAAGCTGCGAGCGGCTTTTTTGAGCATGACCCTTTAATCCTCAAACAATTACGGACAAGGATGTCCTCTATGTTGAACGAGGGATCGCGGTTTACGATTCTGTTGGTCGTCGTTGCGGGGATTCTCGGCGGCTGCGCGAGTGTTCCGCCCTCGTCGGCCAATGCGCAAAATCAGAGCGACACCGGAAACGGCGAATACGACGGCTGGCTGTTCAAATCGCTGACGGGCAAGCGGTCGTCGGGTCAAGCATCGACAAAACCGGCCAATCAGACAACGCCTTCCGCCGGGACCAACACGAATGCCGTTCAGCAGGCTTCGGCCACGACGGATGTCGATAGTCCGACCGGTCCGATGGTTCCCGGTCCGGCGAGTCGCGGATCGGAGCGTATGCCGACGCTTTCTTCCTCGGGGCCATTATTGACGGCTGCGGCCGGACCTCCGCCTTCGATTCCGAACGAGTTGCCTGCGCCGCCGGCGGGCGGGGTGAGCATCGGCAGCGGGCCTGATCAGGAGGAGAAGAAGGGTTTTGAGTTATCGGACCTTGCGCCGGAAAACGCTTGGAAAAATCTCAAAAAAGCGACCGGCTACGGCCCTAATGAGAAGCTAGCCCGGACGTCGATGCAGGAAGGCCAGGCGTTGTTCCGCGAAAAGAAGTATAAGGAGGCGGCCGCCAAGTTCGCCGTCGTGGCCGACCGTTGGCCCGACACGCCGTTGGAAGAAGATGCGTTGTTTTTGAAGGGCGAAAGCGAGTTTTTCTCGGATCAGTATCCGAAGGCGCACGATACATTCGGCGGTTTGTTGAAGAAATACACGAACACGCGGCATCTCGACACGGTGATGGCGCGCGAGTTCGCATTGGGGCGTTACTGGGAGCAGTTGTATGACAAGAGTCCTTCGTCGCCCATTACGCCGAACGTGACCGACGGCAGCCGCCCGCTGTTCGACACCTTCGGCTATGCGGTTCAGGCTTACGAGCGTGTGCGGTTGAACGATCCCACGGGGCCGTTGGCCGACGACGCCGTGATGGCGACCGGCAATGCGTATTTTCGCCGGGGTCAGTATGCCGAAGCGGGCGACCAGTATGACATGTTGCGGAAGGAGTATCCCAACAGCGAATACCAGATGTTGGCGCACCAATTGGGGCTTCAGGCGAAGATGCGGCTCTATCAGGGCACGCTTTACGGTCGCGCTCCGTTGGACGATGCCGGACAAATCGCCGAGCAGGCGCTGAAGCAATACGGCGATAAGCTGGGCCCGGAACGGGAACGAGTGGCGAAAGCCCGGGCGCAAATCATGGAGGAAAAAGCCAACCGCGACTTTGTGATTGCACAATACTACGAACAACATTCATGTTATGGCGCTGCCCGGATGTACTACAAAGGATTGGTCGCCGATTATCCGACTACCGAGAAAGCCGCGGAAGCGAAGGCGCGGTTGGAAGCGATCAAGGACAAGCCGAGCGAGCCGCCCAGCAAGATTGCGTGGCTGACGGGCATGTTCGGCGGGAAAAAGGAATAGTGGCTAGTGGTTAGTGGTTAGTGGATAAGTGGATAGAACGGATTTTGGGTGGTCGTCTGAGTGAATTGTGGGAGACGGCGTTTTTGCGGCATGAGATCCTTCGCTTCGCTCAGGATGACAGCTATTCCACTCAGGATAACAAATCGGTTGTATTCAGGTTGCTCAGATACAAATTGATTGTGTTCAGGATAGGACAGGCGGATAGAAAGGATATGGCGTTATGAAAACCCATTCTCTTCCGATCCTCCTTGCATTCTTAATAGTATTGCCATTATTGACGGGCTGTGCGGGTTATCAGATCGGCAATCAGACGCTTTATCCTTGCGAGGTACGGACGGTCCATGTGCCGGTCTTTCCGTCGGTAAGTTTTCGCCGCAATTTGGGCGAACGACTGACCGAAGCAGTGATCAAGGAAATCGAGAACAAGACGCCGTATAAAGTTGTCAACGATCGGAATGCCGACAGCGTTTTATCCGGGAAGATCGTTGCGGAAAACAAGCAGGTGCTTGTGCCGAGCAATACGGGAAATGCCCGGGAAATTCAGACCGGCATGAGCATCGAGGTTAGTTGGATCGATCGGAAGGGGCGCATGTTGCGACAAGCGAGTCCCATTCCGCTGCCCGAGGATATCGCTCAAATCGACGGCAGGGGCGATGTGGTGCCGGAAGTCGGCCAGTCGATGACGACGGCGCAGCAGGAAGCCATTTGCAAGTTGGCCCAGCAGATTGTGGGGCTGATGGAAAAGCCGTGGTAGAATTAAGAATAGAGATAGCGAGATGAAAGCCGCGGCTTTTGCGAGGCAGGGCAGGGCCGCCGTGCCGGCGGCCGCTAAACTTATGGTTAACGTACCGTGGGCCGCTAAACTGTTGTGCAACTCGCGCACATTCCGGGAGCTGTTAGCTCTCGGCTAGACTAAACTGTTGAGCGCCCGCGGATAAACCGGGATTAAGTTTTACTGTTCCGACTCGTTGCTCGTTGCGGCGTCTGTTGTTTTGAGATGATACCATGCTTCCATATTCGCGTGCCGATCATTGGCGGCTTCGGACACGAACCCTTCGGTTTGGTCCGGTTCCGTTGTTGATGGGCATTATCAACGTGACGCCCGACAGTTTTTCAGACGGCGGCCGCTGTTTCGATGCCGAGGCAGCGATTGAGCATGGCATGCGGTTGGCTTCGGAAGGGGCGGACATTCTGGATATCGGGGGCGAAAGCACGCGGCCTTATTCCCAGCCGGTGGATGCCCAGGAGGAGCTTTGCCGCGTGATGCCGGTCGTGGGGACGTTGTGCAAAGAGACGGGGTTGCCCGTGTCGATCGACACGTCGAAGGCTCTGGTAGCACGTCATGCCCTTCATGCCGGGGCCGAAATCATCAACGACATTACCGCGCTGGAAGGCGATTCGGCCATGCTGCCGTTGGCCTTGGAAACGGGTTGCGGCGTTTGCGTGATGCACATGCGAGGAACGCCGCAGACGATGCAAGATGATCCGGTTTATAAGGACGTGACTGCCGAGGTGGCTGAGTATCTTCGCCAACGCAGGGACGCACTCGTGGCTGCTGGGATAGCGCAAGACCGCATCGCTTTGGATCCTGGCATCGGTTTCGGCAAGACCAAGGCGCATAACCTGGATTTGCTGGCCCAAGTGGGAGAACTGCACCAATGGGGCTGTCCTGTGTTGGTTGGACATTCGCGGAAAAACTTTTTAGGCGAAGATCGGGTGTCAGGCACCATTGGCGTGGCATTGTCCCTAGCCCGACAGGGGGTGCAAATCATTCGCGTCCACGATGTTGCCGCGGTACGACAGGCCCTGAATCTTTTTGAATCGACCGGCGGCCTGGAATAATTGTTGTTTTGAGCGAGACGGTTAGACACTACAGAAGGGTTTTGAATTGGCGGGGTGCAGTAACTTTTATGGTCAAGTTGGGTAAGTTGAGTTGTTTTGCTACTACCGGGTTAGCTTGGTAATGGGGCCGACGTACGGTCGGCCGCTAAACATAGGGGTGACGTACCGTCGGCCGCTAAACATAGGGGTGAGGTAGCGTCGGCCGTTAAACGGTGGTGCAATTCGCGCGTATTCCGGGAGCTGTTAGCTCCCGGCTATTTTAAAATGTCGTGCAATCTGGGCGTATTCCGGGAGCTGTTAGCTCCCGGCTATTCTAAACTGTTTTGGATTTTGCGGTTCGTGGACAAACCGCCAAAATCCGTTACTGCACCCAATCGGCGTTGACTTCCCGGCGGCCGTCGAGGATACTTCTAAGGGTGGGTTTGTAGAACCAAGGTGTATTTTCGATGAGCGACCTCCACGAATACTGTCTCGACATGGCCCGGCGGGCGAAGCGCGCTTCTGCCGATTTGGCCGCCATTTCCGGCGCGAAAAAACAAGATTGGCTTCATCGTTGCGCCCGGCTACTGGGCGAGCGGACGCTGGCATTGGCCGAGGCCAATCGGCTGGATATTGCCGCTGCGCCGAGCTATGGGCTTTCGGATGCGGCTGTGGACCGGCTGCGTCTGACTCCGCAGCGGATTGCCGACATGGCCAAGGCCTTGGGCGAAGTGGCCGCGTTGCCGGAACCCATTGGAGAGATCATTTCGAGTTCGATCCGTCCGAACGGTTTGGAAGTGCAAAAGGTTCGGGCGGCGATGGGCGTGATTTTTTTCATTTACGAATCGCGCCCCAACGTGACGGCCGATGCCGCGGCGCTGTGTGTGAAGGCGGGCAATGCCGTGATCCTGCGCGGCGGCAAAGAGGCGGTTCACTCGAACACCGCCATTACCGAAATTTTGGCCGAGGCGGCCGCCGACGCCGGGTTGCCTGCCGATGCCGTGCAGTTGGTTTCGACGACGGATCGCGCGGCGGTGGGCGAATTGCTTCACATGCCCGAGTATATCAATCTTTGCATTCCGCGCGGCGGCGAGAGTTTGATCCGCCGGGTTAGCGAAGAAGCACGAATGCCGGTCATCAAGCATTACGCCGGCAATTGCCACGTGTATCTCGATGCAACGGCCGATCCCGAGATGGCGGAAAAGATCGTGGTGAACGCCAAGTGTCAGCGGATGGGCGTATGCAATGCGGCCGAATCGCTGGTGGTTCACCGTGCGGCGGCCGACGTGTTGTTGCCCCGAGTCGGCAAGGCCTTGGCCGATCGCGGCGTTGAAGTTCGCGGCGACGACCGCACACGTAAGCTGTTGCCATCGGCCGTAGCGGCGTCGGAGGATGATTTTTCGGCCGAGTATCTTGGCCCGATTATTTCGTGCAAGGTGGTGGATTCGCTCGACGAGGCCATCGAACATATCAACCGATACAGTTCACAGCATACCGAAGCCATCGTGACGCGCGATTTGGACGCTGCCCGTGAGTTTGCCGCGAGGATCGACAGCTCGGCGGTGATGATCAACGCGAGCACGCGGTTCAACGACGGCGGCGAGTTCGGCCTGGGCGCCGAGATCGGCATCAGCACGGACAAGTTCCACGCCCGGGGACCGTGCGGCATCAACGAATTGACCAGCTACAAGTATGTGGTGTATGGCGCGGGGCAGACTAGGGGCTAGGGACTAGGGATTAGGGGCTAGAGGATAGAGTTAAGGTACTGCAAGAGGATTTACGGGGATTGCTGAAGGATCGACGGGATGGATCAGGGAATTGATCTTCAATGCCGGCATGGCGCGAATAGCCCTCTGATGCGGCGGCTGCGCGTTTTGCACGAGAGCATGGCTCGTGAATTCGGGGCGTCGTTGTCGGTATTGTTGCGAGCCTCGGTTAAGGCGGGTCTGACGGGCGTGGAGCGGCTTACCTACGGGCAGTTCGTCTACAATGTGCCGACGCCGGCCTGTTTCTATCTTCTTCAAGCCGATCCGCTCGACGCGCGGCCCATGCTTGAAATCGAGCCGGCGATTTTGCATTCGATGATCGACCGCCTGTTGGGCGGCAACGGTGAGAACGATCCGCTGCCGTGTCGGCCGTTGACGGAAATTGAATTGTCGCTGAGCGCGCGGATCGTGCGATTATTTCTCCAAGAGTATTGCCAGGCGTGGAAAAATGTGCTTGAGTTGAAGCTGGAGATACTCCAGGCCGAGGACAATCCGCGTTTGTTGCGGATTTTGCCTGCCGATGAGATGGTTGTTTTGGCCAGTTACGAGTTGTTCGTTGGTCAGCAGCGTGGGATGTTGCGATTTTGTTGGCCGTGCAAGGTGATCGAGCGACTTAGCGACCAGTTATTGGCCGAGGATCCATCACCGATCCAGCGTCCGGCCGCGAGTTCGTTGGCCGAGATCAAAGTGACATTGGCCGAAACGCAAATCACCGCCGCCGAATTGGCCGATCTGCGAGCGGGCGACATTATCGCGATGGAAACCTTGATCGACAATCCGGTTACGGTGTCGATCGCGGGCGGCACTCGCTTTTTCGGCAAGCCGGGCGTCTATCGCGGCCGCAAGGCGGTTCGGCTGACCCAGAGCGTCGAGCAATCTCCGCCGGTGACGCCCTGAGCGGTAGTAGGTATTGAAAAGGGGCGTAGTTTCTCATCGGATATCCGTTTATTGACATGGAAATAATCGATCTTCCCGCAGAAAAGACCATTCCACGCAAGCGGCATCCTACGCTAGTGCTGGGATTGTTCGTGGTGTGTGTGCTTGCAGTTGGGTATGGGGTGTATTGGGTGCGATACTGCCCTATCTCGACGATCGAGGCGAAAGACGTTGCTTCGATGCAATTGACGATCTATGGGCGAATCGTAAGCAAGGAAGAGACGATACCGCTGAAGCCACAAGCCTTTTCCGAAATTCTGACGGCATTGAAGCCATGCCGTTGCGATTGGTCGGGCATCCAGTGGACGCCGCTCGGAGTGCTGGAGATCCGTCTGAATAACGGAGCACAATACAAGCTGAATCTTAATGAGACGCTGCACGAGGAAGTTGCTTTCAGCATTGACGGTCGGCACTATTTCGGCGGATCGGAAAGACGGTTGAGCGAGTTGTTGGTGCGAGAATCTTTGCGAGACGCCGTTCAAAAGATCGGGATCTTGAAGAGACTAACGGATTAGTTTTCATACGAACCTACACGGTTTTGTTTAGGATTGATTCCAATGATCCGGTTGAAAATAGTTGTATTGATCTTGTCTTTTTTTGTTTTGCAAGCTTTAGCAGTGCAATTGCAAGCCGCCGAGGCCGCCGGATTGACGCCGGCCCAATTGCGTTGCGAATATCTCGTCGATCCGCTCGGCATCGATGTGTTGCAACCTCGTCTGAGTTGGATTTTGCAGGCGGCTGACGTGAAGGATCGCGGCCAGAAGCAAACGGCTTATCAGATTCTGACGGCCACGAGCGAGGAAGTTTTGGCCAAAGATCAAGGCGATCTTTGGGATAGCGGCAAGGTGGAATCGAACGCGACGATCCAGGTCGAGTATGCCGGGAAGCCGTTGGCCAGCCGGATGCGATGCTTCTGGAAGGTTCGCGTTTGGGATCGCGATGGTCGGGCGTCGGTTTGGAGCAAGCCGGCAACATGGGAAATCGCCCTGGTGCAGCCGGAGGATTGGAAAGCCAAGTGGATCAACGACGGCAAGCCGACACCTGCGAACAATGCTGATTTTTTCAAAAACGATCCCGCGCCGCGATTTCGCAAGGAATTTACGGTGTCGAAGCCGGTGCAAAGGGCGAGGCTTTATATGGCGGGCCTTGGGTACGGCTGTGCGCGGTTGAACGGCCATGATATCGGCGACCGACTGTTGGATCCGGGCTGGACCGACTATTCGAAACGAGTGTTATACAGCACGTATGACGTGACGCCGCAGGTGGTCGAAGGCCGCAATTGCTGGGGGCTGTTGTTGGGAAACGGTTGGTATAATCCCTTGCCATTGAAGATGTGGGGTTGGCTCAACCTGCGACAACATTTGACCATCGGCCGGCCGCGCGTCATCGCGCAACTGGAAATCGAGTATGCCGACGGCGAGAGGCAGATTGTTGCGACCGATGAAACTTGGAAAACCGCGCCGAGCCCCATGCTGCGCAATAATATCTACTTGGGCGAAGTTTACGATGCGGGCCGTGATTCGCCGGATTGGAATCGACCGGGCTTTGTCGATTCATCGTGGGCCGATGCGAAAATCGCAACCGAACCGATTGGAAAACTTTGTGCGCAGATGCAGCCGCCGATCCGTGTGACGGGAGTGCTTAAGCCCGTGAAACGCACGGAGCCCCAGCCGGGCGTTTTTGTATTCGACATGGGGCAGAACTACGCCGGCCGCGTGCAATTGCGAGTTCGCGGGCCCAGCGGCACGAAAGTGAAGCTGCGCTACGGCGAGTTGATTCATACCGACGGAACGCTCAATGTGATGACGAGCTGTTGCGGACAAATCAAAGGTGACGCCGAGAATCAGGATGGGCAGTATCCTCAATTGGCTTATCAAAGCGACACGTATATCCTCTCGGGCCGCGGCGAGGAAGTTTATGCGCCGCGCTTCACATGGCATGGGTTTCGCTATGTCGAAGTGACCGGCTATCCCGGCACGCCCAAGCTGGACGCCATCGAGGGGCAGCGTCTATCGGCCGACGTGGCCGAGGCGGGCACGTTCGCCTGCTCGAACGAACGTTTCAACCGCATCCAACAGATGACCCGATGGACGTTTTTGAGCAACTTGTTCAGCGTGCAGTCGGATTGCCCGCACCGCGAACGGTTTGGATACGGCGGCGACATCGTGGCCACGTGCGATGCCTTCATTCGGAACTACGATATGGCGGCGTTTTATACGAAAACGGTGCGAGATTTTGCCGATGCCGCTCGGCCTTTGGGCGGAATGACCGAAACGGCTCCCTATGTGGGCATTGCGGATGAAGGGCTTGGCGATAAGTCGGGGCCGATCGGCTGGCAGTTGGCGTTTCCGCTGCTTCAATATAAGTTGTACCAGTATTACGGCGATTTGCGTTTGATTCGCGAGCAGTATCCGGCCGCGCGAAAGCAGCTTGAATTTCTTCGCGCCAATGCGACCAACGACATCATCACCAAATGCATCGGGGATCATGAAAGCCTCGATCCGAAACCGACGGCCATTACCAGCACGGCGTTCTATTGTTTCAACGCGGCGATGGTCGCACGATTCGCTGAGTTGTTAGGCAAGCAAGACGATGCCCGGCAGTATCGCGAATTGGCCAAACGGATCCACACGGCATTTTTGAAGAAGTTTTTCAATCCGAGGACTGGCCGCATCGACGGCGGCACGCAGGCATGTCAGGCGTTTGCGTTGTATTTTGATTTCGTGCCGCCGGAACAGCGGCAAGCGGCGATCGAAGCGATGGCCGATGCCGTGCGACGACGTGAGGGCCGCCTGGCGACGGGTATTTTCGGCACGCCGTATCTATTGCAATCGTTAAGCCGTTATGGGCGGACGGATCTGGCTTACAATATTGTGAATCAGACCGCGTTTCCCGGTTGGGGGCACATGCTTGAACGCGATGCCACGACGCTTTGGGAGCATTGGGAATTTTCCGACAATGTTTATTCCCATAATCACCCGATGTTCGGCACGGTGAGCGAATGGTTCATAAAGGACCTGGGCGGCATTCAGCCGCAGAAAGCGGCCGACGGATTCGACCGCATCACGATTCAACCTTGCATGGCCCGAGGTTTGACCCACGCGGAAACCCGGTATAACAGTATACGAGGAGCGGTGGCTTGCAAGTGGCGTATCGCATCGGGCCGTTTGGAGATGGAGGTCAGCGTTCCGCCTAATACAACGGCCGCGGTGTATGTGCCCACGAACGAGCCGGAATCGGTGACCGAAGGCGATCGGAAAGCGGGCGAAGCGCCGGGCGTGACAAAGATGCCTGCCCAGTCTGGAGCGGCCATTTTTCAGGTCGGCAGCGGACAGTATCGGTTTGTAATAAAAGCTCCGTGAAAATCGGGATGGCATGGGATAAAAAGTAATCGAGCTACGAAAAAAGCGCTATGCTGTGTATCCGCCGGTTACTTTTCGTGGCGTATTTATTGAGGGATGCCGAGGAAGGAAGCCAAGGGAGTTGCAAAGTCCGATTTGCGGTCATTCTGACGAAAAATCTGGCCAACATGGCGCAAGTCTTTCCGCCGGCAAGATTCTTCGCTTCGCTCAGAATGACGAAGTTCACGGGTAAATGGCAGTATTTTGCAGTTTTCCCGAGGAAGGAAGCTAAGAGAGGAGCCGATTATGCGTTTGCTAAGTAAATTGGTGGTTGCAGCATTCTTAGGTTTGATCGTCGTCGGATACTTCCGAGGCTGGTACAGCTTTTCTGAGACGGTTACCGACCCGGCAAGCAACAAGGTCAACATCGACGTTTCGGTCGATCGCAATAAAATGCGATCCGACATCAAAGAGGCAAGAGAAAAGGTCCGGGAAGAAGTGAAAGAAATTGAAGGCAAGTGGGAAGCGAGAAAGGCAAAAGAGAAGGAAAAGGAGCTGCTGAAGCCTTCGTTCTGAGGTGTCTGTAATGGGCAAGTATTATGCCGTCTTGCTTGTGGTGGCCATCGCTGGTTCTCAGATTGCTTTGGTCGGCATAGTAAGGCCCGAGTTCGCGGGCGTCACTGCGGCCGATGCCGAGCCACCTACTCCTCGGCCAACAGATCAGGAAGCACTCATTGCTGTTGAAATTGCCCGCCTTGGAAGCTCCAACAAAAGCGAGTGTGCCGCCGCGGTGCAGGCGCTCATCAAGATCGGGAAGCCTGCGGCCCCTGCCCTGGTGAAGGCTTTGGGCGATCCTCGCAATGACGTTCGAGCATACGCAGCGGAGTGCATGCGGTCTATTTTTGCCGCGGACCCTACTGGAAGTCCCAATTACCAACCGAAGGCATATTGGGAGCAGCGAGTTGCCCAACTTAAGCCGGGCATGACGTCGGACGAAGCGCTCCAATTGCTAATGCCAGAGCGTTCGCCTGCTGAACGTCGAACAACCCTGCAAGGGAAATCCTGTATGGGTGTCATTAGCGTTAACACCTATCGGCTAGATGATTACTGGAAGACTGCTATCTACTCATTCGATGAAAGGCGTAGCCCCTTGTCCGGCCGCGAAGGGGTGCAGCGCGATTCCGATGTGGACTTAGGGCGAGGAAAACTGAGCCCAACTCCTCCGGTCTTGGTTCAGGATGTGCGACAGGTGTGGGTCAGCCTGCCTGCCGGATATACGGGCTTGTGGGTGATTTGGCATGTCAATGGGCAGAAGGCTAGCGAAATCCAGTATCGCAATGGACAGCCCGACGGCACTTTGACTGCTTTCTATGATGACGGGGCCAAATTATCCGAACAACATTATATCATGGGCATTTGCCACGGGACTATAACGGGATGGCACCGAAATGGCAACAAGTCCGACGAGGGCCAATACGATCACGGCAAGGAGATTGGAACGTGGCGACGGTGGAACGAGAACGGCCAAGTTACGCATATCGAAGAATACAAGGGTGGTGGAAAACGGGGCGGGAAAACGGACAAATGAGCAGCCGCAAATCTTCGAGAGCTCCTACTGTGGTAACAGCAGTTTTCCTGATTTTGTTGTTTGCCGGTTGTCAGGATACCTCCGCTGCATCTGACGGAGACCTACAGGAGCGGCTTTGCTCTGTTCTCGTGCGACGGGATGAAATCTTTGTTTCCTGCCCAAAAGGTCTTTATCAGGCGTCGAAAAGTGACAAGCGTTGGGCGCCGCTTCCCATCGAAGATCGTATTCCCCTTGACGGCTACTTCGCTGCACAATCGCCGACTTCCTCTTTCATCTACTACTTCACGCCAAGATGGATTGGCTGGAAGATTCCTTCGATTAACATTAAAACGTTTGGCCTCTATCGCTTCGACCTTGCGGGAAAGAAATGGAAACTATTATCTGCCGAACACGATTTCGTCCACATTTTCATCCATGATGACGGCGTGATTTATGGCATCGCAAACTTTACTCACTACAATCGGATTCTCATGTCAGTCGACTCGGGGGAGCACTGGCAAGACATTTCGAATGGAATAGGAAAGGGCATTCAACTCTTACGGATTTTTCAAGATCCCGATCACAAAGAGTTGGTTTGTCTAAGTGCCAATTGCATCCGCGGCTTGGTATTGCACGCCAATGATAAGAACTACGAATGGAAGATTACCAATGAGTGGGATTGGTGGCGACCGCGTGAAACGGATGACTTGTTTTTTGCGCCCAGCTACTCGACAGGCTCCTCGCTCTATATGCACTCTGCCACACTATCGAACTATTTTGATTATCCATTTGGAAGCCGCACGCAAATGCCGTCCTTTCAGATCGCTATAGGCCGCTCCCATACTTTCAAACAACATGAGAAAAAGATTCTTCCTGTTGAGATCCGATTTTTAGACAATGTTGGAACAGCCGTTACCCTATTGGACATGGAAGGTGAAACGGCGTTCTGGGGGCTGCGGCGAATCCTGCCAGATGGGAAGCGTGAATTTGTGTGGCCTGCCAGGGTCGGGAGCAGGGACTCGCGTACGTTAAAATCACACGTACTGGATATAAAGCAGGCCTATGCTCGTTCGCTGGACATCTCCGCTCTTTGTGAGTTTTCCAAATTCGGGACATATCGTGTCCAACTCATCTACGATAGCGGTTGGCTGGCAGACAGAACAATAGGAGAATGGCCTGGATCATTTTGCAGTCCAGTATTTGAGCTCAAGGTGACGGAATAAAACGCGATGCAGGAAAATGGGGGATGGATATGAAGACTGTAGTGCTATTATATTTTGGCTTTACCGTGACACTTCCCCTGTTGATGGCAGTTTCTCCGTTTGTGGCTCAGGAATCAAAATCCCAGGTTGTACCCAGGGCCGATCAGTTTTCGGTAGGGCGTGGTCAAGCGGAGCGAAGGCCCGGCTTGAATTCTACGCAAAATGGCGGGCCAGCGTGTCGGACCGAAGCGTTTGAGTAACATCTGGCGAATCCCGTCGGACTTCCGGGGAGTCTGCCCCATATAACGCTTTTCAACCGGCGGTTCCATAGTCAAACCGGCAGGCAGACAAAACGTGGTTTTGAAATCCCGAATAATATGGCCTGGGATTTGCGTTATCAATAAAAACAGCAGCACAGTGTTGAAAGACGGGGCGTTTTGCTTGGGCATTGCGCATCCACTGCTGCATTTGTGTGCATATACAGTAGCCATATTCCCTATTTCGTTCCATTGCTCCAATGTCGTTACTATCAAAAGACGATATCGAAGATTCAATGGATATGAATTGGCCAGAGAATATTTCTCCGTGTATTCCGAAATACACGGAACAGGTCGACCGAGATTTAGAAGTACTTGCCAGCGTCGGCCAGTTACTAGCGACACAGTCTGGCCAACGGCAAATGCTAACGGCCGTGCTCGACGAACTCGAAAAGAAACTTGGCATGATCCGCGGAACGATCATGCTCTTGTCTTCAGATGGCAATGAACTATTTATTGAAGCGGCACGGGACGTCTCTTGCACCGATCAAAAGGGGTTACGGTATCGCCGTGGAGAGGGGATTGTCGGAAACGTAGTGCAGACCGGAAAGCCTGCGATTATCCCTCGCATCTCGCAAGAGCCCCGATTTACCAACCGCATTCACAAACGTAGAACCATCGTCGAAGATGATGGAAGCTTTTTGTGCGTTCCTATTACATTAGGCAGCGAAGTCGTGGGCACGTTATCCGTCGATCTTCCAGTATTGGAGAATCGACAGCTTTACGAAAATGCCCGAGTTTTGCAGATCGTGGCGAGCATGATCGCTTACGATGTCAAGTCTCGTCGCATCGAAGCTCTTCATCGCCAGCAGCTTGAAGCTGAAAATCTGCGACTTCGCAGCGCATTGCAGGAGCAGTTTCGGCCCGAAAATGTCATCGGCAACTCGAATATCATGCGTGATGTGTACGTGAAAGTCCATCAAGTTGCTGCAAGCGACACCACGGTGTTGATACGCGGAGAATCGGGAACGGGCAAAGAATTAATCGCCTCGGCAATTCATTACAGTAGTCCACGTTCGCAAAAATCGTTAATCAAAGTCAATTGCGCCGCATTGAGCGAAGGATTGTTGGAAAGCGAGCTTTTTGGCCATGAAAAGGGGGCATTCACCGGTGCGCTGTTTGCACGCGAAGGACGCATGGAAGAAGCTCGCGGCGGAACGTTATTTCTCGACGAAATCGGCGACTTTTCACCGGCAACGCAAGTCAAATTGCTCCGCGTGCTGCAAGAACGCGAGTTCGAGCGCGTCGGAAGCAACAAAACCGTCAAAACGGATGTGCGTATAATCGCGGCCACGAACCAAGATTTGGAATCGTTGGGCGACTCGGGGCAATTTCGTCGCGACCTCTATTATCGAATTAACGTATTCCCAATCTTTCTACCTCCGCTACGGGAACGAAAAGATGACATCCTTTTGCTGGCCGACCATTTTGTAGCTAAATACTCCCAGAAAATGGGGAAGGAAGTGCGACGCATCAGCACTCCGGCCATCAACATGATGTTCGCCTACCATTGGCCGGGCAATGTGCGGGAACTAGAAAACTGCATTGAATATGCAGTGTTGTTGAGCAGCGACGGCGTGATCCACGGCCACAATTTGCCACCTACGCTTCAGTTGCCGGAACCAACGGACGCGGACGATCCGGGGCAGTTCAGAACGCGCATTAAAGTGCTAGAAAAAGACATGCTGATCGATGCCATGAAAACCTGCGAAGGCAACATTGCCGCCGTAGCCCGTCAACTCGGCATCACTCCGCGCATGGTGCGTTATAAGCTTAAGAACCTTGGCATGGATGATCCGCGAGAGTTTAAGAAACGCAAATAGTTTGCGGTTCTATTTCACAATGGGCGTTGCCGCAAATATGCAACAACGATAGGCCGCATCATCGACGGTCCTGTCGATACTGGCTTCTGCTTGTCATGCCAGGGTTGGTATCTCGCGATGTTACAATTGCGGTTCTTTCGTCGTGCCGGAGTGACATTATTGTCGCTCATCATCTAACTCTCTGGCTGTCAACATCTTGTACGTCTGCTTTTCATGGCTCTAAGGACTTCGTTGCATAAAAAACGACAATTTTGTTCTTGCCCCTTTGTTGCGCCATGTTGATGGGGAACTGCTATTGATGCGTCTTCCCAGCATTTTGATGCGTTTTCAGGTCTTTCAGATTTTTTTATTCGACGCGGCACGGCATCTGCATTAAGCCTTGGCAACATGTGCCGGGCGAATGCAATTGTTTCGTGCGGCAACCTGTTGGCTGGAACTGTAAACGTTTTTTACCTGAGACTTGGAGTATCGAGGCATGAAAAAGATCGCAATTTATGGCAAGGGCGGCATCGGCAAGTCGACAACCACGCAAAACACCGTTGCTGCTTTGGCGGAAATGGGCCGTAAGGTGATGGTCGTCGGTTGCGATCCCAAGGCCGACTCCACCCGATTGTTGCTTGGCGGCCTTGCTCAAAAGACCGTTCTCGATACGCTCCGAGAGGAAGGCGAGGACGTGGACCTGGAAGATATCTGCCGCGACGGCTTCGGTAATTGCCGCTGTACGGAATCGGGCGGTCCTGAACCCGGGGTCGGGTGTGCCGGTCGAGGCATTATCACGTCGATCAATTTGCTGGAACAGCTCGGTGCGTATGATGAAAGCACAAAAACGGATTATGTATTCTACGACGTGCTAGGCGACGTTGTATGCGGCGGGTTCGCAATGCCGATTCGCGAAGGCAAGGCCCAGGAAATCTACATTGTCTGTTCCGGCGAAATGATGGCCATGTATGCCGCCAACAACATCTGCAAAGGCATCCTGAAGTATGCCGAGGCAGGCGGCGTGCGTTTAGGCGGCTTAATCTGCAATAGTCGCAAAGTAGACAACGAGCGGGAAATGATCGAGGAACTGGCCAATCGAATCGGCACGCAAATGATTCACTTCCTGCCGCGCGATAATGACGTGCAACGAGCCGAAATCAACAAAAAGACCGTGATCGAATGGGATCCGACTTGCCCCCAGGCCGAGGAGTATCGCAAGTTGGCTCGGGCGATCGACAACAACGAATTGTTTGTGGTTCCCAAGCCGTTGACCATTCCCGAGCTGGAGTCGCTGTTGATGGATTTCGGCTTGGTCGGAGTATAGCAAGTATCTTTCTCAACTACATCAATAAGTCAAAACAATCAAGGAACATCGCAATGATTATGGTGCGAGCAATTATCCGCCCTGAAAAAACAGATGACGTGTTGGCGGCACTGATGGAGGCCGGCTTTCCGGCAGTAACGAAAATGGACGTTTACGGCCGCGGCAAGCAACGCGGCATGAAAATCGGCGAAGTCACCTACGATGAACTGCCCAAGGAAATGATTTTCACGGTTATTCGTGAAAGCGACAAAGACTATGTCGTGAAGATCATCATGCAGTCGGCACGTTCGGGCAGCAAAGGCGCTTTCGGCGACGGCAAGATATTCATTGCGCCGGTGGACGAGGTCTACACCATCAGCTCCGGACGCATGGACGTGGAGGAATCGACCGTGCCAATGCCTGAACCCGCCAATGTCACCGTTTGAAACGCAATTAAGTATACGGAGAAAGAGGAGCGATCACCGTGAAAGAAGTTCTGGCCGTCATACGCATGAACAAGATGAACGAGACCAAGCAAGCCTTGGCGGATGCGGGAATCGGATCATTCACCGCTCGCAAAGTTGTGGGGCGAGGCAAGGGGAAGGTCGATTATACTCTGCTCAGGGGCGCCGAAGAGGGGCATGAAGAGGCTATCAGCCAACTGGGCCCCGGCCCCAAGCTGGTGCCCAAGCGAATGCTGTTCGTCGTTGTGCCCGACAATATCGTTCCCCGCGTGGTCAATGCGATCATCACTGTGAATCACACATCCCATCCAGGCGACGGGAAGATATTCGTCATGCCGGTGCGCGAGGCGATTCGCATCCGCACGGCCGAATGCGATGACGTAGCCGTGGATGAGACCAACGAATGAGGAATGCCGTCGAAGGAGAACACGAATGAATTCATCCATATCCACATCCGCTGATGAAGCCAGGGCCGACATCCTCAAGGCATATCCGGCCAAAGTAGGCCGCAAAAGGGCCTCGCAATTCATTGTCAATGATAAGGATTCGGAAAACGCCGCCCCGGAAATTACGGCGAATTGCCGCACAATCCCCGGCATCATCTCCCAGCGCGGTTGCACCTATGCCGGCTGCAAAGGCGTGGTTTTGGGACCAACACGCGATGTGGTCAATCTTACGCACGGCCCAATCGGTTGTGCTTTTTATTCGTGGCTGACGCGGCGCAATAAGACAAAACCGCCGACGCCCGAAGACGCCAACTTCATGACCTATTGCTTTTCGACGGATATGAAGGAAGAGGATATCGTATTCGGCGGGGTAAAAAGATTACGGACCGCCGTTCAAGAGGCGTTCGATATCTTTCATCCCAAGGCCATCGCGATCTTCTCAACTTGTCCTGTCGGCTTAATCGGCGACGATGTACATGCCGTGGCACGGGAAATGAAGGAGAAGCTCGGCATCAATGTGTTTGCTTTCAGTTGCGAAGGATACCGCGGCGTAAGCCAATCGGCCGGCCATCATATCGCCAACAACGGACTTTTCAAGCACGTAATCGGCCTAGACAATACGCCACCCAAGGGCAAGTTCAACGTCGGCCTGCTGGGTGAGTACAACATCGGCGGCGATGCCTTCGTGCTTGAAGATCTGTTCGAGCGATGCGGGATCAATCTCGTCGCCACATTTAGCGGTAATTCGACAATGGGCCAATTTATGAATGCCCACATGGCCGACCTGAACTGCGTGATGTGCCATCGGTCGATCAATTATGTCGCCGATATGATAGAAAAACGATACGGCGTGCCCTGGTTCAAGGTGAATTTCATCGGCGCCGGAGGTACGGCGAAATCCATGCGGAAAATCGCGCAGTACTTCGAAGACAAGACCTTGATCGATCAGATTGAAAGCGTCATCACCGAGGAAATGGTTGAGGTTGAAAAAGTCCGCAAGGAGGTTTTTTCTCGCTGCGAAGGCAAGAAGGCTATGTTGTTCGTCGGCGGTAGTCGAGCCCATCACTACCAGGATCTTTTTCGCGAGATCGGCATGGAAACGATTGCCGCGGGTTACGAATTCGCCCATCGCGATGATTACGAGGGGCGACGAGTGTTGCCGGGCATTAAAGTTGACGCCGACAGCCGCAATATCGAGGAATTGCACGTGGAGCCGGACCCCGAACGTTATCGGCCCAGGCGAAGCGAGGAAGATATGCAACGACTAAAGGATGCCGGAATGACGTTCAACGATTATGAAGGCATGATGGCGGAAATGACGAACGGGGCTCTGGTCATCGACGACATCAGCCACTACGAAACCGAGCGGTTGCTTGAAATATACAAACCTGATGTATTTTGCGCGGGGATCAAGGAGAAATTCGTTATCCAGAAAAACGGCATTCCCTGCAAGCAACTGCACAACTACGACTACGGCGGCCCTTACGCCGGTTTCCGAGGTGCGATCAACTTCTACCGTGAAATCGACCGTTTGGTAAACACGCGCATCTGGTCGTTCATTACGCCGCCTTGGGAAAAAGGAAATCGTCCCACGCTGGAAGCCAGCTACGTTCATCCCTAGTGAAGGAATTGGTCCATGCTTCTACGACATACAACATCCGCAGTGGCCGAACGCGAAGCCCTGACCATCAATCCGGCGAAAACATGTCAGCCGGTCGGCGCCATGTACGCCGCCTTGGGAATCCACAATTGTTTGCCGCACAGC
Source organism: uncultured Planctomycetaceae bacterium (assembly GCA_964458015.1). Taxonomy (GTDB): domain Bacteria; phylum Planctomycetota; class Planctomycetia; order Pirellulales; family Thermoguttaceae; genus CAYWGR01. Next base: position 1,301 of record CAYWGR010000075.1, on the reverse strand, counting down.
CACGGTTCACAAGGCTGTTGCTCCTATCACCGCAGCACGCTCACACGGCATTACAAAGATCCGGTGATGGCCTCGACCAGTTCGTTTACGGAAGGCTCTTCCGTATTTGGCGGTCAAGCCAATCTGATGCAGGCCATCACGACGATCTTCACGCTTTATAATCCAGACATCATTGCCGTGCATACGACATGCTTGTCGGAAACCATCGGCGACGACATTCCGCAAATCATCGCCAAGGCCCGCGATGAGGGAAAGATCCCACAGGGAAAACGCGTTATCCATACAAATACACCCAGCTATGTCGGCTCGCACGTGACCGGCTTCTCCAACATGGTCAGAAGCATGGTCGATTATTTCGCAGAGCCGATCAAGGATCGGGCGAAGACGATCAACATCATTCCGGGCTGGGTCGAACCGAGCGACATGCGCGAGATCAAGTCGTTGGCCGCCGAGCTTGGTATCGACGCCATTGTGTTTCCCGATACCTCCGACGTGCTGGATGCGCCACAGACCGGCAAACATCAATTCTATCCTCGGGGAGGCGTGACTGTCGAGCGGCTGGCGCGTACATCGTCCAGCATAGCGACGGTTTCGCTGGGCCCGACGGCCTCGGAACCCGCAGCCAAACAGCTTGATGCAAAGTTCAAGGTGCCGTATGAATCATTGGAATTGCCCATCGGGTTAAGAGCGACCGACCGATTTGTCAACACATTGCGCCGACAAATCCGAACGACCGTGCCGGCATCGATCAATTACGAGCGAGGCCGGCTGCTCGATATGATTACCGATATGCACCAATATTTTCATGGCAAACGGGTAGCGCTTTGGGGCGACCCCGACCAATTAGTGTCGCTCACCGAATTTCTCGCGGATCTCGATATGCGGCCGGTGTATATCGTCACTGGTACGCCCGGCAAGCAATTCGAAAAGAGAATGGCGACCGCCTTGGCCGGCCGCATTCCCGAAGCACAATATCGCCAAGGTTCCGGCGCAGATATGTTCCTCATGCACCAATGGATCAAGAACGAACCGGTCGATTTGCTGATTGGCAATACTTACGGCAAGTATATTGCGAGAGACGAGAATATTCCGTTTGTACGTCATGGTTTTCCGATCCTCGACCGCGTTGGCCATTCCTACTTCCCAACGGTTGGTTACCGTGGGGCGATGCGATTGTTGGAAATGATCCTAGATGCCCTGCTGGATCACAAGGACCGGACATCATCGGAGGAGGATGTTGAGTTGGTCATGTAATTTCAGTAGTTCTAAAAAGTAGGGCGGGTCGAGCCCAGCGATGGCCC
>CAYWGR010000074.1:0-25295 GCA_964458015.1 uncultured Planctomycetaceae bacterium | reverse complement strand
AACCCTACGGTTTTCCCATATTTAACAATTGCTCGGCTCTGGCATTGTGCCATCAGGCAAGCTCTTTAGCCGACGATCCGTTTCCAACGGTCCAAGTTCCACTGAACTTTCTCGGCCTGCGTCATCTTCGTGAAGTCGGGCATCGAGGCCGGTTGCCAGGATTTCGTTCCGGCGGCCGTTGCGGCAGTCGCCTTCTTGCGCGTCGGAGTCGCCGAACCGCTGTAACTCGTGGCCGTGTCCGTCTTTTGCAGATCGTCGGCCAGCGAACGTTGCGGCTTAATGCCTAATTTCTGCAAGGCGCCATGATAGGCCTTCACAGCTTCCTCGGGCTTCAATTCATCGTCGGCCACGGCGCGGAGGAACTGGATGAAGCTCAACTGATGCTCGGCGTTGTTGATCTTCCGACCGTAAAGCGCCACTTTCGCACCATATTTCTTCGCTTCCCAAAGCATGTGGAAGGCGTCGAACGTCGTGCCCGCGCCGCCGCCCAAGATGCCGACAACCAACGAACGATCATAACGGGCCAAGGCTTCCATCGCGGCGGGACCGTGATAGACGATCTTCAGGAACGTCGGCCGACCGCGGCTGGTTACGCCCGCCAGGGTGCGCACTATGTGGTCGTTGATGAAGCGGGCCAAGTCGGCCGGCGGATTCTCGCAGGCGTTCGGATCGAAAACTTCCAGGAAGTGGCGGAACCCTTTGATCTCGGCCTCGATGCGGAACGCCTTGTAAGCCTCCAGGCTGCGATGGTCGAGATCGACGTCGTTATTGAACGTAACCGAATAGAGGCCCAAGTTGGCTCCGAGATTTCGCTCCTCGTTTCCGCATTGAGCCTTCCCGCATTGGATGTGATCGATCGTGGCCGAACGGAACGGCTGCGAAGGCTGCTTGCCATACCGTCCGCTGCCCGAGGCCAACCAAATGTCGGTCGTATCATTCGCACGAACGGCCGGCGTCACGTGGCTGTTGTCGAACAATCGCTCGTTGATGGCAAGCACTTCGTTCGAGCTGGCGCTCATCAACATGATGTCAACCAACCCCTGGGCGACAATCTCGCGCATCAGTTGGCGATACTCGTCGAGTGTGCGGAAATGAGCTTCCGAGGCGTAGTGCTCGGGGCTGTGGCCCGGCGCGGCAAGCCCGAAGGCCATGTCGGCGTCCTTGGCATCCGCTAAAATAAAATCTCGGCAGGAGGAATCAGCGAGAATATTAGCCAACTTGCGATCTAACGACTTTTGCATATACAATCCTCGGTGGCGGAAAACACGGTGCGGGCGGTAAGAATGGTAATTTGTTCTAACGGTGACAGCCAACTACGGCCGGTTTGTTGACCCATACTAACCAAATTATCAATTATAACCGTAGTTTCGCCGTATGAAACCCCCGTCGGCCAAATCTTGGATTGTCGTATCTATCGGCAGTACAATGGATTGCGCCGTAGAACAAATACAATTGCCCAACCTAAAAAGGCCGACAACCGGCATAATTTGCCAAATTATGTCGGTCACGCCTGTCGGAATATCTTCAAAGTATATCGAGATGATGATGGAAAAATACGAACACAACGCGCATTAATTTAGGACTATTGCGCATCCGCGCATGGACAGCAACCTTCCCTGGCAGTTAAAATTTACGCAAGGGGTCCCGCCTATGTCACGCCTCACTTTCCGTATCGTTGAAATTTCCTCGCTCCTCTTCAGCGGGTTCGGCTATGTCGCCGCCGCGGAAATCGTTTTGCCCGAGGGCAGTGCACCCGCGCCTTTGGTAAGCCGGTACTTTCCCGACCGGGTCCATGAGTTCATCTGGCGAAACTGGAACGTCGTAGAGTCCGCGAAGCTGGCGAAAATTCTAGGAACCTCGTTGGATAACGTTCATGCGGTGGCCGCCTCGATGGGGTTGCCGCCGGCGGCGACAATTCCGCCTGAAATGAAAACACGCGGCTACATCACCCTGATTCGGCGCAACTGGCACCTCTTGCCCTACGACCAACTGCTGGACCTTCTCGATATGACGCCGGAGCGTCTGGCCTTTGCATTGCGTGAAGACGATTTTCTATGGATCAAGCTGGGCAGCCTAAAACCGAAATGCGAACCGATCCGTTACCAACCGCCCGACGACGCGGCCCGACGACGTGCCGCGGAAATTCGTCGGGTGGTCGAGTCGGATTTCGGCGATGCAATCCGACAACCTGGCGAGCCTCGTTTCAACTTCGTGCGGCAGCTTAGCGCCCCTTTGGATTCATTCGTGCCGCCTAAAGCGACAGTCGATCAACCTATCTCGCTGCGGTTCGTCTACTCTTATCTTGCGGTATATGGCGATCCGCTGCTGAATCCGCGGTTGGATCCGTACCCTGACGGCTTTTTGCAGCGACTGTCGGCCGTGGGCGTCAACGGCATTTGGCTGCATGTCGTATTGCGCGATCTAGCGCCGCCTACCGCGACGTTTCCCGAGTTTGGTGCCGATCACGAGCAACGATTGGCCAATCTTCGGGTTTTGGTGGAACGAGCCAAGAAATACGGCGTCGGTGTGTATCTCTACATGAACGAGCCTCGGGCGATGCCAAAAGACTTCTTCAAGAATCGCCCGGAGATGGCCGGCGTTCAGGAAAGCGAATCCATAGCCCTTTGCACATCGCAACCGGCGGTGCGCCAATGGATGAGCGATGCGTTGGCATACACTTTCCGTGAAGTTCCCGACTTGGGCGGCGTCTATGCCATCACGGCCTCCGAAAATCTGACGAACTGCGCGTCGCACGGCGACTGGCGATCCTGCAAACACTGCAAGTCGCGCACGGATACGGAGATCATCGCCGAAGTCGCCGGCGCGATCGAAGAAGGCGTTCATCGCAGCAATCCCAAAGCCAATGTCATTCTGTCGGACTGGGGTTGGAAGGGCCACGGCGATGCGAGAGAGATTATTGCCAAGCTGCCGAAATCAGCTTGGCTAATGTCGGTCAGCGAATGGGATCTGCCGATCGAACGCGGAGGCATCAAGAGCAAAGTCGGCGAATACTCGATTTCCGCCATCGGACCAGGGCCGCGGGCTCCCCAACACTGGGCAACCGCCGCACAAACGGGGCTGAAGACCGCAGCCGAAATCCAGTTCAACAACACATGCGAAATCGCCAGCGTGCCCTATCTGCCCGTGATGGATCTTGTGGCCGCACATCTTCACAACTTGATATCGTATAAGCTCAATGGAATGCTGATCGGCTGGACCATGGGTGGGCATCCGTCACCCAACTTCCAGCTTGCCCGGCAAATGAACCACACGCCGGCTCCCAATGTCGATTCGGCTTTAGATGCCATAGCGAGCGAGCGGTTCGGCCCCGAAGGCGCTCCCCATGCACGCAAAGCGTGGACGCTCGCAAGCGAGGCTTTCCGCCAGTATCCGTTTCATATCAGCGTGATCTATACCTCGCCGGTTCAATGGGGCTCGGCAAATCCATTGTACCCCGCACACACCGGCTACAAGGCGACGATGTGGGGAATCCCCTACGACGATCTCGCCGGATGGCGAGGGCCCTATCCGCCCGAAATCTTCGCGGCACAGTTTGAAAAGGTCGCCCAGGGCTTTGCAAAGGGTGTCGTCGAATTGCAACAGGCGGTCGCTAAAACGCCGGCCGATCGTCGCCGCGAAGTGGAAGCCGACTTACGATACGCCAGGGCAGCAGCCATCACGTTCCACTCGGTTGCGAACCAAACACGTTTTGTTCTTGCCCGAGATGCGCTGGCCAAGTCTCCCTCTACGCTGTCGGCCGACGAACGCAATCGCCTGAGAGCCGATATCCGGCAATCCGTGGAATCCGAGATCGATTTGGCCAAGCAACTGTATGCGATTGTGCAAGAAGATTCACGGATTGGTTTCGAGCCCTCGTGCCAATACTTCTATTTGCCGCTCGATCTGGTCGAAAAGGTGGTGAACTGCCGCTGGCTGCTGCAACAAGAGGATCAATAATTTTCATCTTGATAATGCCGTTGATGCATCCGCAATCGCCGGCAGCATTCCAACAAAAATAAAACAGGCCTGCATAAAGGGCCTGTCGGATAAATACCATCATTTGTCGGAAAATAGGTAGCAGATCCTTGGCCGCAAGTGTCCAATGATTTGCATAGATAAGGATGCAACACATGAAGCCTCTCCATCTCAGACGTTCTATCTCTGCAATTGGTTGGCCCTTGGCATTGCTGTTTTTCGTTGGCGCGATCAATCTCTCACCAGCGCAAGGCCAAACCGAAACGACGACCGAGGCATTCGCCGAAGCGTTGAAAAACGCTCTGCCCCTAGAAAAATCTTACGACTATCATCGGCGTCTTTCGACCAATCCGGTGCACACCCAACGACGGGTTCCCAAAGCCCAAGCAAAACCAAACGAACTTGCTTTGCCCTCGCAAGGTTGGAAGTTGGTTTGGAAGCAAGGAAGTACGCCGGTTCTTCAAGGGGCCGTCCATGATTTTCAAGATTACCTTGATAAGTCGATGCAAGTTCGCATCGAACTCGATGCCAAGGATTCGCTCGCCGATTGGCAAACTCAAAAGAAATGTATTGTCGTCGGCACGCGCGACCAGTTGCCCGGCTGTGGAGCTGCCTTGAAAGCTCCGAAAGACTACGAGATCATTGCGACGCCGGAACGGGTCACGGTATGTGGTTTCGACGAGCGCGGGGCCATGTTCGGCCTCTACAATCTCGAAGCCCGCATGAACCTGCGTGAAGGGCCTTTCCTGCCCGCCGATCTCAAAACGGTTCGGCATAGTCTCTACAATGCCCGCATGGTGCAATCGTGGTTGGGCTGGATGGATTGGCCGGACCCGTTGCTTTCTCACTTGGCCCACGATGGTTTCGACGCGATTTTCGCCTCGGTCTATGCAAATCCCAATGGCGACTACACGACGGCCGAGAATTCGACCGAGTTTTACGCCAGGTTGATGTTCCAGGTGCGTCGGCAGGATCCCGCACGGATGCACGACTTGATCCGACGCGCCTCGCGGTTCGGAATCAAAGTCTACACACCGCTCATCTATCAATACATGGGTACTCCCGAAAGTGAAGCGGGGCTACGCAAGCTTGTGCGGGATAATGTGAAAGAATTTCCAGAGATCCAGGGCTATGTGCTTCTGACCGAGGGCTTCTGGTACAAGCAATGGGGCGGCGGTCACGGCGCAAGCAAGGAATACGTGCAAGATTGGGCGCGGAATTGGGCCAAAGCCGTCGGCATCGTGGCCGAAGAATGCCATCGGGTAAATCCCGCCATCGAGATTCTGCCCTGGGAATATAACATCGACTTCCGGCCGCAGAATACCGAAATGAAGCGCTACTTCATCCAGCAGCTTCCGGCCGACTCGATACCCTTGATGACTTGGGAAAACGGCAAGGGCTTTGAACTCGACGGCATGCACGGCTATCTGCGCGATTATTCGCTGAACCAGGTCGGCCCGGCCGAAGTGACCGACGCCCAGATCGGCGAGGCCCGCCGTCGCGGCATGAAAGTTTATTGCAAAGCCGACACCTTCGCCTCCTGGCAGTTCGGCACCATCCCGTATCTTCCTTTTCCCTATCAGTGGCATACTCGCTACAAGGCAATGGAAAAATACGGCGTCAACGGCACGATGGAAAGCTGGAGCAGCGGGTATGCGCCGAACTTCATGACTGAGCTGCGCGCATGGACTTGCTGGAGCGACGCGCCGCCGTTCGAGGAATTGCTTGGCGCAATCGCTTCCCGGAATTTCGGCGGTGAAAACAAGGAAAAAGTCATCAAAGCTTGGGAGCTATTCAGCCAAGCGATTCAGAATGTAACCGACACCGGGCCGAACATGGGCACCAACAACGCCGTTGGAAATCCGCTGTTCTTCCAAGAGCCGCCGTTGCGGACCGTAACCTTTACCCACGCCTGGATGGACCACGATAAGTGGATGGGTTATCTCGGCGGGCAAATTAATCCTTACTGGCCCTTCACGTTTTCCCGCATGGTTTTCTATCCCGATTTCTCGAACCGTAGCAATCTTGCCGAACAATACGCTCGCGGTGCAACCGGCGTGGAAGTCGGCCCGGAAAAGAAAATCTTGCCCGTGTTCTTGAAATACATGGGCCAAGCTTCCGATCGGATGGAAGCCGGCTTGAAGCTTTACCGCTCGGCCGCCCTCACAAGCCCCGACGCGAAACGGCCGAACGCCATGCGCGAGACCGTCGTCGCCGAGCAACTCCTCCGCATGATGCAAAGCGACTGCGCGATTCTTGAATTCGAAGACCTGCGTCTGCAACTGGCTGCTCAACAAGACAAATCCAAAGCCGCCGGCCTGCTCGCTCGCTTGAAAACGATCTTGCGTGAAGAGATTGCACGTACCGAGCGTTCGTTGCTGGCGGCCGAACGCGATTCACGCCTCGGTTTTCAACATGAGCAAGACTACGTCTATACGCCCTATTCGTTGCGTGAAAAACTGGAGAACCTGCACGAGACCGAAAAACAATTGGCCGACTACCAAAAATAACGGACCGCCCGCCATCGGAGGAGAATCGTCATGTTATCCAACAAAATCAATCGACGAACCCTTCTACAATCAGCCGCCGCCGGAACGGCATTGAGCCTTTGCCGATTTGGAGCCCAGCGTGTCATGGCCGCCGAAACGCCCACGACCGTTAAGATTCTCGAACCTTTCCATGGCGCGGTGATGAACCATCGACATGGGAAACAATCGGCCGAGGGACTTGCCATTCGCGTTGCAGGCCAGGCAAAGGCCGGCGACCGCGTAACCGTCAACGGCATTCCTTGCCGCGTCGAGAACGGGCAATTCGAGGGCAATGTCGTGCTTTCCCATGCGGAAACCGATTTGGTCGCCGTGGCACAAAGCAGCACCGGACAAGCTCAAGACCGCGTCCGCGTCGTGTGGGATCGCTACAGCGAACCGCGCTACCGATTCTCGATCGACGACAGCAGTTTCTTTCTGCGCGATATCGCCCAAAAGAATTATGCCTCGCTGTTCGAGTGCCCCTTTTTGAAGATTCTTCAAGAACTCAACAAAAAATACGGCGCGAAGTTTTCGGCCAATATCTACTACACGGTGGCCGACAACGCAGAGTTTCCGACCGCCAACAGTTTCAACATTTCCCAATTTCCGGATCGTTATAAAAGCCAGTGGCGCGATAATGCCCATTGGCTGAAACTGGCATTTCACGCGCATGCCAACAAGCCGGATCGGCCGTATCACGACGCCGCACCCGAAAAGTTGATTGTCGATCTGGATCTCGTAGCCGGCGAGATACGCCGGTTTGCCGGCGAAGAGACCTATGCCCCGCCCACGGTGATTCATTACGGCATGACCCGCCAAACGGCTTTCAAACCGCTTTTCCAACGCGGCGTTCGCACGCTAAGCGGCTTCTTCCTAAAAAGCGGCGATCACTGGGACGTGAATTACAATTGGGATCCCATCCACTCTGAATATCTCTCGCGTCATACTGCGTGGAAGGATTTTGAGAGCGGAATCGTTTTTTCCCGCTGCAGCATCGTCTGCAATTGCGTTCCGAACGATCAAATCGTTGCAACGCTGGAACCGCTGGCCAAAGATCCCAACACGGCCGAAATTATGGACCTATTCACCCACGAACAGTATTTCTGGCCGTTCTACTTCCATTACGTGCCGGATCATGCGCAACGACTCGATACGGCGATCCGCTGGTGTACCGAACACGGCTATAAGCCCGTGTTCTATCACGAAGGATTGCTTGGCGGTCGGGTTTAAGCCATCCCCAACACTTCCCGATACGCCCGGGCAACGCCTTCCGCCATGCTGACGTCGGAAAAAAGTTGTGCCTGCCGTTCGAGAGCGCTGGCTCGGAGCGCCAACCAATCGACTTCGCCGCGCACAAGGCCTGCCACGGCCCGCGCCAACTCCTCGGCATTGCCCGGCTCCACGACTAACCCATCCTGTCGATCCCGAATCGCTTCGGGCACGCCCGCCACGCGCGTGGCAACGACCGGCACGCCCGAGGCCATCGCTTCGAGCACGACCATCGGCAAACCTTCGCCGAAAAGACTTGGCAACACGACCAGATCCATCCGTTGCATCTCGCTCGCCACATCACCGCAAAAGCCGGTCCATGTGATATGCTCGGTCAATTGAAGCCGCCGAGCCAGGGCCGAGATCTCAGCGGCATACCTGGGCGATTCGAATGTGCCGACCGCACGAAGATGCACCGGCAAACCGTCGTGCAACATCATCGCCAGGGATTCCAACAATACTTCAAGACCCTTGCGCGGCCGGAACAATGCCACGACCCCGAGGGTCCATTTTCCGCTTGGCGCCGAGCGGGGAGCAAGATTCGGAACCGTCGGCACGCCGTTCGGCACCACCGTGATCCGCGCCGGATCGAATCCTTCTTGTCGAATATGATCGGCCATCGCCTGCGAAACGGCAATCACGCGCGACACGTGCTTGAGGCTTATTTGCTCGATCCGCCCATTGAACCAATCCGTCCAACGGCGAACACTATCGTGCGACGAAGGGCTGTGGGCATGATACACCATCGGCACGCCCGTCAGCGACGCCGCGACGCCGCCGACCAGCGCCGAACGAACCGTATGACCGTGGATCAAACGATATCCACGTTCGCGCACGATGCGGGCCACGCGATAAGCCGCCCTGAGATCGAATTTCGTCCACATCGGCACGTCGAAAAGCGGAGCACTCCGCGATTCGCGCAATTCGCCAAACAAATCAAGTTTCACGCACGCAAAACCAACCGAAAAACCAAAAGCCGGCAACCGTTTCGCCAGCAGATCCTGCACGCGCTCGGCCCCGGCATAATACTCGCCGTTGATCACATGCAGTACGCCGATCGTATCGGTCGCCGACGGGACGACGGCCGAAACAGGCACGGCAGACGATAGCAGGGTGTTCTCGGAGGAAAGCATGGTGTTGACCAATGTTGAAAATCGAGATTCTTAGTAAGCGTTCTTTCGCGACAACACAACCGTCACGGTCCTCGCAATAATCACGAAATCCATCCATAACGACCATTCACGAATATAGCGGTGGTCGAATTCAATGCGTTTTTCCATTTTTTCAGGCGTATCCGTCTCGCCGCGCCAGCCGTTCACTTGGGCCAAGCCTGTAATGCCCGGCTTAACCTTGTGACGCAACATGTAGCCGCCGATCCGCCGACGGTATTCCTCGTTCAAGGCATCCGGATGCGGGCGCGGCCCGACCAGCGACATGCTGCCGCCCAAAACGTTGAACAATTGCGGCAACTCGTCGAGCGATGTTTTTCGTAAAAAGGCCCCCAGCCTTGTCACCCTTGGATCATTCTTCACGGCTTGCACCGCTTGCGGACCGTCCTCGCAAACCGTCATCGTGCGGAACTTCCAAACGCGAATTTCCCGGCCGTCCAAACCGTAGCGACGCTGCCGGAAAAACACCGGCCCCGGCGAAGACAGCTTGACCGCAACGGTAATCGCCGCCATCGGCACGGCTGCCAGCAATAATCCCAAACTGCCGAAAACAAGGTCGGAGATGCGTTTTGCCAAACCATCGATCCCGTAAAAGGGGTTCTCGAAAACGCTGACCACCGGCAATCCCAGAATATCCGTCCACCGCGAATGCAATAGTTGGAATACGAAGAAATCGGGAACAACGTAAACCGATGCGGTCGTATCGCCCAAGCGATCGAGCACCCCACGGATGCGGTCCTCGGCTCGCATCGGAAACGTGATGTAGATCCGATCGACCTCCCCAGCCCTGGCCTGTTCGACCAAATCGGCAATGCTGCCCAACCGCTGGCCCAGTTCCTCGGGAATCTCCGGACCGCGATCATCGGGTCGATCGTCGAAAAATCCGACAAGCTCCAAACCCATCTCCGGTGAATCTTCGATATTCCGCGCTAGTTGAAAACTTAACTCATTGACGCCGACGATGGCGAATTTGCGGGTATGGTAACCCAACAGAATAAACGCCCGCTGCACCCAGCGGGTTACAATACGACAGGCGCTCATCAAGGCCGGAGCTACCAGGAACCACGCGAGTATCGAAGTGCGCGAAAAAACGTCCGTGTACTTCAGCGCGAATCCCAGCGCCAAAAGAATGATGACGGTGATGCCCCACGCAAACATCAGCCCGACGATCTCGCGATGGGCCGACACCCCGCGCCAACTCCGATACATCCCGCCGACTTCGGCGGTTAATCCGAAAATGATGATCGCAGCGGCTGCAACGATCATATAGTGCTCAAGACTCGTCGCAACGCGATCCATGGCAATCACCAACGCAATCGCGATGCACACGGCATCCGACAACCGATACCACGCTCCCCGAATCGACCACTGTTGGTAAATGCGACCTTTGTCCATCATGCAAATCCGCAATCTAACGAAATGCAAATAAAAAAATCGCAAAGGGCGAAAAAAACCACTACTAAGATCCTGAAAATCGTTAGAGACAATTTCACCGGAAAAACGTCCCTGGACTACACGTAAAAAACGATACGACCAGATTCCTTTTACCCCCCCCTACAATGTTATTTGCCGACTAGGCAAAAAACCACAATCTACTCGGGTGGTTCGGTGTTTCTTGAATAAAAGTAACAGCTTTCCTATGCCTAAAAGTATAGGTCATCTTCCGAAAGGGTGTTTCCCAATTTGCTTACTTTATCAAGACTGTTGTTTTTCTGGACGATACAGGTTCTGTGGGATTTGGGGTATTTTCACAAAGGACGGAAGACTCATGAAAACAGCTTTTTCACTGATAGTGGTTTCGCTTTGTTTTCAGACAACAGTTGCGTGGGGGCAGGCACCTCTTCCTCCAGTACCGGCAGAGGATGTTTCCAGCCGGTTAAATCAACTGGAAAACGAAACACAAGCATTGCGTTCGGAAGTGCAACGATTGCGGGAAAATCCGGTTCGACTGCCCGCCGTCACGGCCACGACAACCAGTATGACGATGGATGCCGCGCCGGCGCCCGAGATAGACGACAGCGAATATTACACCATGGACGAGATCCGCGGTGAAATGAAAAAACTCGTCTGGAAAAAAGGCGACTTCTCCATAACGCCGTATGGAATCCTCTGGGCAAACACCGTATTTTCCTCCCAACGCACCAGTCCGGGCTCTTATACGATGTTCGTGCAATCGGCCTCGACGCAGCCCGAAAATGAATGCCTCATCGATGCCCGCAACACGCGGTTGGGCGTCGATGTCGGTGGTCCGCAGATTCCTTGCTTCAACTGTGCTCAAAGCGGCGGTAAAGTCGAAATCGACTTCCAGAACAGCCCGATCGTCAGTTCAACCGGCGTGCCTGGCACGGAAAACAAAGCAACCATTCTGTTGCGCCATGCATACGCGGAAGTGAAGAACGAGGAATTCCGCTTCCTGGTCGGACAAACGTGGGACGTTATTTCGCCCTTGAATCCCGGCATGTTGATGTATTCGATCGGCTGGGACGCAGGTAACATCGGCTACCGGCGCGCTCAAGTCCGCGGCGAACGTTTCCTGGCTTTCTCCGACACTTCGCTGATCACCGTACAATCCTCGATTAACCAGCAAGTCTTTGAAGACGGCACCACGGATTTCAAAGGCGAGCCTTCGAATTGGCCCATCTGCGAAGGCCGCGTCGCGTGGACCGCCGGCGAACGAGGGCCCGGATGTTACCCCATCACCGTTGGCATGTCAGGCCATATCGGCGAAGAACAATACGACAGTACGCTCTTTGGGCCAAATAATCGTCGCCGCACATGGTCAGGTAATCTCGACTTCCGTATGCCCGTTACTGAACGACTTGGCGTTCAAGCCGAATGCTTTACAGGCGAAAACCTAGGCGCGTTTCTCGGCGGCATCGGTCAAGGCGTTGACACCACCACCCGCGATACCATCCGTTCGTCGGGCGGCTGGGTTGAAATTTGGTACGACTGGACGCCCAGGTTCCATAGCCACGTCGGCTACTCGGTCGATGATCCCTTCAATCAGGACATTGTCGCTGCCGGCGAGAAGACCTATAACCAGTTCTACTACGGCAACGTGTCTTACGACCTGACGAAGAGCTTCTTGATCGGCATGGAAGTCAGCAGTTGGAGGACGCTCTACCAGGACAGATTGCCCGGTGAATCCGTGCGTTGCGAATTCGTCGCCAAGTACGGTTTCTAATAATCGGGATTTAACGATAACGAAGCCCTTGGGGGGACGGCAGCCGACTGCCGCCCCCCCACTCCTTTTCTAAAGCAATAACTCGCGTAGCGTCCGCAGATTCCTCACGTCCCACTCCTCACCGTCCTCGATTCCCTTGGGCGTTTCGAGATACATCGGAACCTTCTGAAACCGCGAATCGGACAACAACAATCGAAACGGCTCGATTCCCATGGCTCCACGCCCAATATGCTCGTGACGGTCGATCCGGCTGCCCAACTCGCGGCGACTATCGTTCAGATGAAACGCCTTGATCCGTTCCAGCCCGATCCGCCGGTCGAATTCCACCATCGTGGCCGCATAATCCTTCTCTGTTCCCAAAGGATATCCCGCGGCAAACACATGGCACGTATCAAAACAGACGCCCAGCCGGTCGGGCTCGGCCACACCCTCAAGGATCCGAGCGATTTGCTCGAAGCGCCAGCCCAAATTCGTGCCTTGTCCGGCGGTGGTTTCCAACAAACACCGGGCTGAACACTCGGGGATTCGGGCGTGAATCTCGTCCAAAGCTCGAATGATTTGCGTAAGCCCGCCCTCCTCGCTGCCGGTCGTGTAGGCCCCAGGGTGGGTCACGACATACGGAATTCCCAACGCCTCGGCCCTGTGGAGTTCCACAAGGAACGCCTCTACCGACCGTTTCCAAAGGTTTTTTTCAGGGCTGGCAAGATTGATCAAATACGAATCGTGGGCAATGGGGTGTATGATGCCGAAACGCGCCAGGGCATCCTGAAACCACCCGGCCTCATCGGCCGTGATCTCCCGGGCCGCCCATTGATTGGTGTTTTTTGTAAACAACTGCACACAATCGCAACCAACCTCATGGGCTCGCTCCACTGCACGATAAAATCCACCCTCTATCGACTGGTGGGCGCCAAGAATTGCCATTTTTATGGACCTTTGTATCACTTATGAGGCCAGGCCGACCATCGGAAGGCCGAAATCTGGGCCAATTAACCTAACTGGCTGATTTATTATCCAAACAAACACTAATAACTCCGTGACAAATGTTTGTTGTGTGCTACTATTTGCACGAAACCCTTATTTCGTAGTAGAATTCACTATGGAGCTTTTCCTTTTCTGAAAAGCATTACACCTTTCAACCGCGAGTCCGTTTTTACGAAAAGCATGGTAAACGTGCGGCGACTCGCCAGAGCAAGGTGAAATTGCTATAAAAGCATCTGCTCCGGCATTTTTTTGGGGAACAGCCAATGGTTTTGGTCTGGTGTTTGGTCTTTATCGCTATCGGTCTAGCGGCGGCGGCGTTTTTATGGCGCCCCCGATGCCAAGCTTCCTGCGCAGCCGGCCTAACCCAAGCAAAACAACGCTTCCATGTTCAACGCGAACGGTTGGAAGCAAAATTCATTCAACTTGCCTCGGCCAAGGCCAAACCGGAAGCCCCTCGCTGGGCCGACTGCACGTTTGCCGACGATGTCGCTTACGTTCGCAACCGTGCAACCGGCGAAATCTCGGCTTTCGTAGCCGTCGCCATCGCCACCGAGCCCGCTCATCTCGACCGTGCAGGCCAAGATGAGCCCGATGCCGACCGACCTCTTCAAGCCGGAACGGCCGTCTTCCGCTTCGATCGCGACCATTGGGAAACCGACGGCCGAGCCATCCTCAATCTAAGCCCCAACGAAGCCGTGACCTACTACCGCCACGATTGGGAAATCGTCGGCGAGGAACTCGCTCACCGGTAGTTTCCTTTGCGAGGAAATCGCCTTCCGTCATCCTGAGCGAAACGAAGGATCTCAATCCGTCGGAGATTCTTCACTACGTTCAGAATGACAAAATGGCCGATGGATTTTGGCCGCATCATTGCTCCACTATTCCCGGGCTAGCTTTCGCAATACCGTCTGCAAGATGCCGCCGTTACGGTAGTAATCCAGCTCGACGGGCGTGTCGATGCGCACCTTGACGTTGAACTCTCGCACGGCGCCGTCGGCCGCCTGAACCTTAACGGTCACCTCACTGCCCGGCTGCAACGAATCGCCAACCGAAGAAAGGTCGTAAACCTCTTCACCGGTCAATTGCAAGGTTTCCAGAGTTTGCTCGGGCAGAAGCTGAAGAGGCAGAATGCCCATGCCCACTAGGTTGCTGCGGTGGATTCGCTCGAAGCTTGAAGCGATCACCGCCCGCACGCCCAGCAGATACGGCCCCTTGGCGGCCCAGTCGCGGCTGCTGCCTGTGCCATACTCGGCCCCGGCCAGTACGATCAGCGGCACGCCTTCAGCTTTATACCGCATGGCAGCGTCAAAAATCGACATGACCGCACCGTCAGGCAGGTGACGTGTCACGCCGCCTTCCGTGCCGGGCGCCAACTGGTTGCGGATGCGAATGTTGGCGAACGTCCCTCTCGCCATGATCCGATCGTTGCCGCGCCGCGATCCGTAGCTATTGAAATCTACGGGGGCAACGCCTTGCTCCTGCAAGAATTTACCGGCTGGACTATTCGCCGCGATCGAACCGGCAGGCGAAATATGATCGGTTGTTACCGAATCGCCCAAAACGGCCAAGACTCTCGCGCCGACAATCGGCTGCACCGGCCCCGGCTCCGCTTCAATCTCCGTCAAAAACGGCGGCTCTTGAATATACGTGCTGTTGAAATCCCAAGGATACAATTCACTCTCGGCAACAGGGATCCGGTTCCACATCTCGTTGGCTGTAAAAACGTTCCCATACTGCTTGCGGAACATTTCCGGCTGAATCGCCTGAGACACCGCCGCGGCCACTTCCTCGGGGCTAGGCCAGATTTCCCAAAGATATACCGGCTTACCATCGCGCCCCACGCCGAGCGGTTCGTCCACCAAATCAATATCAACCGTGCCGGCCAACGCATAGGCCACAACCAGCGGCGGACTGGCCAAATAGTTGGCCTTCACCAGCGGATTGATGCGGCCCTCGAAATTCCGATTGCCGCTCAACACCGCCGCGGCCACGAGATTCCCGTCGCGAACCGCACGCGCAACAGGCTCGGGCAACGGTCCGCTGTTGCCGATACAGGTCATGCAGCCGTAGCCGACAGTTTGGAAACCTAATTGATCGAGCGGTTTATCCAAACCTGCCCGCTGGAGATAATCGGTCACAACTCGGCTGCCCGGCGCAAGGCTCGTCTTTACGTAGGACTTGGTTTTCAAGCCGCGTTCCACCGCCTTTTTAGCCAACAGACCGGCTGCCAACATCACGGCGGGATTGCTGGTGTTCGTGCAACTGGTGATCGATGCAATCACCACGGCGCCATGTCGAATGGTGCCATCGCCCTGAACGGTCTGCATCTGGGCAATATCCTGATCCGACAAGGCGAACCCGCGCTGTTTTTGCGGCAATCGCAAGGCATGGCGGAACGACCGTTTCATTTCGGCAAGGGCAATGCGGTCTTGCGGACGCTTGGGCCCCGCAAGGCTCGGCTCGATCGTGCCCAAGTTAAGCCGCAGCACCTTCGTATATTGCGGAACAGGACTGCTTGCGCCGGCCTTCAACGAACGGAACAGATGCTGCTCTTTCGTATAACGTTCGACCAAGGCCACTTCCTGTTCGCTGCGTCCCGTCTCGCGCAGAAACGCCAACGTTTGCTCGTCGATGGGGAAGAAGCCCATCGTGGCCCCGTATTCCGGCGCCATGTTGGCCACCAATGCCCGATCGGCGACCGTCATCGTGGCCATCGCCGGCCCGAAAAATTCAACGAACTTATCGACCACGCCTTCCTTGCGAAGAATTTGCGTAATGGTCAGCACGAGATCCGTGGCCGTCGATCCGACCGGAATCTGGCCGTGGAGCTCGAAACCGATCACCTCGGGGGCAAGCATATAAAGCGGCTGCCCTAGCATGACAGCCTCGGCCTCGATGCCGCCGACGCCCCAGCCGACGACGCCCAAACCGTTGATCATCGTGGTATGGCTATCCGTGCCTACCAATGTGTCCGGCACAGCCACGGGGCCGTCCGCATCCTGACGCAGGAATACGCACTTCGCCAGATATTCCAAATTCACCTGATGAATAATGCCGACCGACGGCGGCACGACCCGGAAGTTTTGAAACGCCTTTTGCCCCCAGCGTAAAAACTCATACCGCTCGCTGTTGCGTTGAAATTCCATCGAGACATTTTCCGTCAGCGCCTTGGCCGAGCCATAGCGATCCACCTGCACGGAATGGTCGATCACCAGATCGACAGGCACCAGAGGATTGATTTTTTTCGGATCGCCGCCCAGCCGAGCCATTGCGCTGCGCATGGCGGCCAAGTCCACGACAGCCGGCACTCCGGTAAAATCTTGCAGCACCACTCTCGTTGGATTGAACGGCACCTCGATGGGCGACTCTTGCACGGGCTGCCAACCGGCCAACCGCCGCACGTCCTCTTCCGTCACTTGAATGCCGTTGCAGTTGCGCAACACGGATTCCAGCAACACTCGAATCGAATACGGCAAAACATCCAGGTTGGTCAAACCGGCATCTTGCAGTTTCGTAAGCCGATAAATGCCGGCCTGGCCGGCGCCGGTGTCGAACGTGTCTCGTGCGTGAAAAGGATCGTGCATTATAGAGGTGCTCCAGCCGCGTGTGGTTTTTCACATTAAACTAGAAAAAACGTGAAACCGCAAGCCGGGGGGGAAACACGGTGAGCAACTAACAAGCAACTAAGCTGGAAACTCAGGCCAAAACTCCGGCGGGGGGGCCGTCACTGTTATCCGTTCCTTGCTCGTCGGATGCACAAAAGACAAACTCCGTGCGTGCAGGGCTATCGCCCGAAGCCGCTCGTCCGCATATTGCGGACCAAACGGCACTTTCGAGCCGTATTGAAAATCGCCTAGCACCGGATAACCCCGCGAGGAGCCCTGGATGCGAATTTGGTGCGTTCGCCCGGTTTCCAGCTCCACTTCAAGCCAAGAGCCCCAATCCGTTCTGGCCAACGTCCGATAATGCAAGACGGCCAAACGCCCTTCGGGATGATCGGCCGACACCACTTCGGCCTGCGGTTTACCATATACTTTTCGCAAATGATCTTGCCACGTGCCCTGGAGCGGATCGGGGCAGCCCTCGACGCAAACCCAATAGATTTTCTTGACCTCGCGATATTCAAACTGCTTGGAAAGCTTCTGCGCCGCGCGCCGCCGCGTTGCAAAAACCATCGCGCCCGACGCCGGACGATCCAATCGGTGCGGCACGGCCAGATACACGTCATGCGGCGGATTGTCGCGTTCCTTCAGAAATGCCTTGATCCGCACTTCAAGACTATCGATCCCCGGCGGCGCTTGCGTCGGCACTCCCGGCGGTTTGCAAACCGCCAAGCAAGGGCCTTCCTCGAAAAGAATGTGGATTTGATTCTCCATCCGCCGACTTCAATCTCCCATCCTAGTCAAAAGCGGCGAATTATCCTCGATTTCCACTCGCTTGACTGTAAATCCCGCTTTCTGCACATCCGCCACGGCAGAACGAATCGCAGACTCCAAACAATCAGACTCGCGATCAAATGTGACGGCTGCCATTCCTTCGCTCGACCAGGGATGGCCATCATCGCAACCGGCCGCACACAAAGCATCCGCCATATCGATTGTCATAACATCACGACCAGCCAATACGACAGTAAACTGATATACCATGACACATCTCCTCATAGTCCGATATTAGTGCGAACAAGCATCCACCCTGCGACGAATAAACCGAGCGTGATTCTCCGGAACTCGGGGAGTCGAATAAACCGGAACACGACATCCACCTCGATGAGCCGCCGGACATAAAAGATAGCCCCAAACATGAGCATGCCCACTGGCTATTTCAAGTCGCCATTTCTTAGCCAATGCATAATCAATAGCCGACCGAATGTGTTTGTTTTTATGCTCGTTCATGCTATCCTAATTATAAGTTATAGCATTCTACCATCCAAGACAGCGCTAAACATACCGCGTCATCAACCGATCCACCATTCCGGGCGAAAGCCGGTTGAGCCAACACAACACGCGGCCCCAGCGATAGGGGATGATTTCGTGCTTGCCCGCCCGGATCGCGCGAACAATGGCAACGGCCACCCGCGCCGGACTGATCGGCTTGTGCTCGGGCCATTTCGGCTCCGCCGTCCGCTCGATCACACGGTCGAAAAACTCCGTTTCCGTCGTGCCGGGACTTACCACGAGCACATCGATCCCCATTGGAGCGAACTCCGCGCGAATCGACTCGCTGAAACCCTGCACAGCGAACTTGCTGGCCGAATACTCGCTGCTATAGGGCACGCCTCGATGCCCCAGGATCGAACTTGTGTTGACGATAATCGGCCGATTACCCTGCTTCAACAGTGGCAACGCCGAGCGGGTCATCTCGACCAAAGCGAAAAAATTCACTTCCATCACGCGGCGCACCCGTCCGGGATCGGCATCGGCAAACAATCCCATCGCCCCGATGCCTGCGTTGTTCATCAGAATATCCAAACCGCCGAACTTGTCGCGGACCACATCCAATGCCCTTTGCCGCGTTTCCGGATCGGTGATGTCGCCCACGATTGGCTCCACCTTGCGTCCCATCGCGGAAATTTGCTCGACCAGTTGCCGCAGGCGATCCTCGCGCCGGGCGACAACCGCCACATCGGCGCCGTTTCGCGCCAATTCCAAGGCCGTTTCGCGTCCGATGCCGCTCGACGCGCCCGTGACAATCGCACGGCTGTTCTTAATTTCTCGTCTCATCGTTCTTTGCCTCCTTACACGGAACTGGGAACTTCGCGATCCTTCACCATCTGATGCGTCCGAACTCCGCGCGAGCCCTCTTTAATCCTACCCAAATGCCGCAGCGGAATCCGGCAATGCACAACGACCTGCCTCTCGTGATACTGCTTCGAAAGAATTTCACCGTGGGCCGCCAGATACGCCATCATCCGGCCGTCCTCTACGCCCAACTCCACATCGATATCCAAAAAGCTTCGACTCAACGCATCGCTGACCATCGACGTTAAATTCGCCATGCCGAAACCCGTCCGCGCGCTGATCGGCACCGCATTGGGATATCGGCTCATAATTCCGTCTAATCGCAATCGGTCAGGCAAGGCGTCTACCTTGTTGATCACCAAGAGCGTATCCTTCCGCTGAATGCCGATCTCTTCCAACACGTTGTAGGCCGCGGCAATTTGATCGTAGACCGCCGGATTCGAGCCGTCGGCCACATGCAACAGCAAATCCGCTTGCCGGGCTTCTTCGAGCGTCGCCTTGAAACTTTCTATCAAGTGGTGCGGCAATTCGCGAATGAAACCGACCGTGTCGCTCAACAGCACCGGCCCCCAGCCGGGCAACTGCCAACGCCGCGTTCGCGTGTCGAGCGTGGCAAAAAGCGCATCCTGCACGAAAACGCCCGCATCGGTCAATGCGTTCATCAATGTACTCTTGCCGGCGTTCGTGTATCCGACCAGCGAAACGGTCAACAAATCGTGGCGGCCGGCCACTTCGCGCTCCTTGCGGCGCTCGATCGCACCCAACTGACGCCGCAAATCCTTGATGCGCCGCTCGACCAGCCGGCGATCTTCTTCCAACTGCGTTTCGCCGGGACCGCGAAGCCCTACGCCTTTCTTCTGACGCGAAAGGTGCGTCCACATCCGTTTCAGCCGAGGCATCGCGTATTCTAGCTGCGCCAATTCGACGGCCAACCGCGCCTGGGCCGTCTGCGCGCGGCCGGCAAAAATATCGAGGATCAACTCCGTGCGATCCAGCACTTTCAACCCAATGGCCTTTTCCAAGTTGCGCGTTTGGGCGGCGCTCAGGTCGTTATCAAATATCACCAGGTCCGCGTCATTCGCAACGGCCAGCCGCGTAAGTTCCTCGACCTTGCCGTGACCAAGATAAGTGGCGGCATCCGGCGCTTCGCGCCGTTGCGTAATCCGGCCCACGACGCGCACGCCTGCCGTAGCCGCCAAACCTTCCAATTCCTCCAGCGGCTTGCCGTGCGTCGTCCGGTCAGGCATTAAAACCCCGACCAATACGGCCGCCTCGCTGGCAACGCTTTCCGTGCGATCTATTTCGTACACTACTCAATGTCTCCCGCTCGCAAATGACAATAACTTTCGTACCGGCGTTCATCCAAGTGGCCGTCGGCCACGGCGTCTTTCACCGCGCAACCGTCTTCATGCGTATGGGTGCAATCAGGAAAACGGCATAGGTTGACATAAGGCCTTACGTCGCGAAAATAACCTGCCACTTCCTCGGGCACAATATCCCAAAGTTGAAACTGCCGGATGCCGGGCGTGTCGACAACGTAGCCGCCGCCGGCCATCGGCAACAGCCGGGCGGTGGTCGTCGTGTGCTTGCCTTTTTCGTTTTCCTCACTCACCGGTTGCACGCGAAGGCACAAACTCGGATCAATCGCGTTCAACAGCGATGACTTGCCGACGCCGCTTTGGCCCGCTACAACGCTCGCACGGCCGAACATTGCGCGCCGGAACCGTTCAATGTTAAGCCCCGTTGTCGCGCTGATGAGCAACACTTCGTAGCCCATCTGGCTGTAGACGCCGACCAAGGGTTGCAAGTCCGCCGGATCGACAAGATCCACTTTGTTGATGCAGATCAGCGGCCGCACTCGCCCCTTCTCTGCTTCGACAAGCAAACGGTCGATTAGGTTCGGCTTCATGCGCGGTTCGGCCGCACTGGTGACGATGGCCAGTTGATCCACATTGGCTACCAAAATCTGCTGCCGCCCGCGTGTCGCGCGGCAGATGCAGCCGCGGCGCGGTTCGACACGTTCGATCAAGCCTTCCTTGGGCTCGCTATTCGGCACGGGGCGAAACACAACGCGATCGCCGGCCGCCACCACATGGCGCTGGTCGGTCGCCAGCGTTTTCAGAAGCCGGCGTGTAACGCAACGATACTCGACATGCTCGCTATCCTCAACAATGCATAGAAGCCCCAACATGGCAAGCACGCGGCCGTGCCGGCATGTGGTTTCGTCTACGTCAAGCTGAACGCCGAACCCGGGCTCTTCCGAAGCATCAAGGGCATCGCCGCAAACGGTCCGACGGCGCGTCAACTCGCCCTTGCCGCTGATGCGCTCGCTTTGCGGCGGCGTTTCTTCCTCGAAGCCGTGCTCCGAGTAGCGTCGCGTCCAATCCGTCGGCCGCGCGCGGACTGCGCGGTTCTTACGGAAATCGGTGCGGATTTTCTTCTTCTTAGACATGTATCGCACGCCCATCCTGGGCCATGCCGCATGAGTAACTTTACTGCGGATGATTGCGGAAACGAAGCTGACCCGGTTCGTCCTGCGTAATATCGTACCGCACAGGCTCATCGGGATCTACCGGGGCCTTCGATCGCATCAGACGCTTTTGCTCCAAACCCGCCCGCTCCAACAAGGATTTGCTGAAAATATCGACCTCGGGCACGTCGGGCGGAGGTGGCCCCACCGCGCCCAATTCGGCCGGCGAATAACGCACTTCGTACTTGTGCCGGGCCACCGATAGAATATCGCCCGGATCCAGCCGCTTGTCGGTCACCCGCAAACCGTTGACCTTCACTCCGTTGCGGCTTTGCAAGTCGCGTACATGCCAGTAGCCGCCATTCACGGTTATCTGGCAGTGATGTGCCGAGACGTTCGAAAACCGCAACACAATGTCGCAGCTTTCGCGTCTTCCAACCAATAAGCTCTTTTTTAAGAGCGGAATTGGATCGCCACCCCCCACAGGCATTAACTCGCCGTACATAAGTTTGCCTCGAAAGCTTGCTTTGCTCCATTCGACCGCTATGATAGATCGAAACCCTCCTATTAGTGTAGTTAGGCACTGTGACGTCGTCAACCAACAATCATTGTGACGAGATACCCCCGCTCGATTGGCATTCCGCGGGCTTGCTCTACCATAGCCTTAACTTCTTCTATAGAAAGAAGTTTGGCGCGAAGGTCTGGAAACTCAGTTTGGACGCCGGCTGTAGTTGCCCCAATCGCGACGGCACGCTGGCCACTCACGGATGTATCTTTTGCGATCCCGAAAGCTTCAGCCCCAGCCGACGGCTTCAATTGCCTTCCATCGCCGACCAAATCGACGAAGGCATCCGCCGCCTCAAGCAACGGTACAACGCCCAACGATTCGTGGCCTACTTCCAACCCGGCACCAACACCTATGGGCCGCCGGAGTATCTCGAAACACTCTACCGTCAAGCAATCGCTCATCCCGACGTGGTCGGCCTGGCCATCGGCACGCGGCCCGATTGCGTAAGCGACGAAATTCTCGACCTTCTGGCCGAATTGGCTCAAAAAACTTGGGTTACCATCGAATACGGCCTTCAAACAATTCACGACCATACTCTAGACCTCCTGAATCGCGGACATCATTACGACGCCTTTCTCGATGCCTACCGCCGCACTCGTTTGCGCAATCTCGACATCGGGGTCCACGTCATTCTCGGTCTGCCGGGCGAGTCGCGCGACGCCATGTTGACCACGGCCCGGGAGCTGGCTAAACTGAAGATTCATTCCGTTAAATTGCACAATTTGTATGCCGTGCAACATACCCAATTGGCCAACCAAGTCACCTCGGGCCAGATTCGATTGCCTGAGTTTTCAGAATACGTTGAATATGTCGCCGACTTTTTGGAGGAAACACTCGCGGAAGTCGTTATCGAGCGGCTTTCCGGCGATGCCCCCCGAGCCTATCTTGTTGCGCCGACATGGTGTTTAGACAAGGCCACGGTACGTGCCGCCGTCGAAACAGAATTACATCGGCGAAACAGTCGGCAAGGCGACCGCGTTTTACATCCCTTATTGTGCCCTACATTGCTAATGAACCGTTCCGCGGTCGATTAGGCAGCAAACTCGGCTGAAACAGCCGTGTTTGCGGTTGAATACAAAACATTGGCAATGTCGGCACCAATAGATTAACAGAAGAGAGAATTATGCGTATTGCACATCGAAATTGCCGTTTAGCAGTGCTTGTTGTCTTGGGAACGTTCTATTCCACATTCGCCGTTGGTTCCGATACCAGCGGCAGCGCAACGACGCCTGCCCCAATGCCCCCGTGGAATGCGCGTCATCAAGAAAAAGTCAAAGCCGCGAGGGAACACAAATTCGATCTGCTTTTGATCGGCGACTCGATCACCCACAACCTCGATAACAGAGAATTTCAATCGGTTTGGAATCAGTTTTATGCTCCGCGCAACGCACTGGACCTGGGCTATAGCGGCGCGCGCACTGAAAATACACTGTGGTTTCTTCAGAACGGCGAGCTAACCAATCAGTCGCCCAAGGCCGTCGTGCTTCTTATTGGCACCAACAACTCCGACGACGCCAATTACCCGATCGTCCACACGCCCGAACAAATTGCCGAGGGCACGGCCGCCATCGTGAAACTGCTTCGTGAAAAGCTGCCGACCACGAAAATTTTGCTTTTGCGCATCTTCCCGCGAACGAATGTCTACATGAACGGACAGGTCGAGCGCGGCAGCATGAAAAAACGCTGGGATACGAACCTGAAAGCTTCGGAACTCGTCGCTAAACTGGCCGACGGGAAAATGGTGCATTATCTAGATATCAACCACGTTTTCCTCCGGCTCGACGGCTCGATCGACCCCGAACTAATGCCCGACCTGCTGCATCCGTCGCCCAAGGGCGCGCTCGCTTGGGCCAAGGCAATGGAGCCGAAGCTCTGCAAACTGATGGGCGACAAAAGCCGCGATACCGATCCCGTGACCAACACGGCGGTGGCTCCTGCACCCAAGATCGAAAACGACAGCTACGATTGGTATGCCCGGCATGAGGACGTCTTGAAAGCCAAAGACGCCATCAAGCCGGAAGTCGTGATGATCGGCGACTCGATCACGCATTTTTGGGCCGGACCTCCGTACCTGCTCGACGGCAACGGCAACAAACGACAAAATGGCCCGGCCTCTTGGCAACTGCTTTTCGGCTCCCGGCCCGTGCTGAATATGGGCTTTGGCTGGGATCGCACCCAAAACGTGCTTTGGCGATTCGACCACGGCGAGTTCGACGGTCTGCATCCCAAATACGTCGTGCTGAACATCGGCACCAACAATTTCTCGACCACGCCGAACTTCAAAGCCAATACGCCTGCACAAATTTTCGAGGGCGTTCGCGCCATCTGCATTCGCATCCGCTCGAAATCGCCCGATTCTCGCATCATCGTGATGGGCGTGTTCCCGGTCGGCCAAAAGCCCGGCGACAACCGCACCGGTCGCCGGGAGCTCAACCGGCTGCTGGCCGATTTGGCCAAAACGCCGGGCATCCAATTCCTCGATATTAGCCGGCAATTTCTCAATCCCGACGATACGATCCAACAAACCTTGATGGGCGATTTCTGCCACCCCACCGAACAAGGTTATGCGATTTGGGCCAAAGCATTGAAGCCGCTGATCGAAAAATAACGTCCAAACGACGGTAGTTTTCTTCGCCCCGCTTCCACTAATAGTCATTCCGAGCTAAGTTACAGGTGGTTCGGAGTGGACCGGACGGTCGCCGGCCATCGCGTTGTAGACCGCCTTATCGGTCGTTTGTGACGCGGGGCGGGAGGAAAGTCCGGGCTCCGTAGGACGTGGCGATGGGTAACGCCCACCGGTCGCAAGACCCGGGAAAGTGCAACAGAAAGCAAACCGCCTCGCTCGCTCCTTCACTGGTGCAGGGCGCGGTAAGGGTGAAACGGTGAGGTAAGAGCTCACCAGCAGGCTGGGCGACCAGCTTGGCTAGGCAAACCCCGCCAGGAGCAAGGTCAAACAGGAAGCAGAGGATCACGACCGGCGACTTGATCGTCCGGCCGTTCCCGCGGGTCGGTCCGGCCCGCTGCCGACTTCCGGGTAGACTGCTTGAGGGGCCGAGCAATCGGCCTCCTAGAGAAATGACCGTCGCTGCTCAATCTCCATTGAGCCGTACAAAACCCGGCTTATAGGTCCGCTCCGAACCCTTTTTCTTCTGCTCGCTCTAATCGCTAGCAAACCCTAAACGCCGCGGGGCCAGCCCCAGTAAGAAAGAATACCGACTGCGTCGCAAGATCGGGATACTCGGCCCGATAATCGTCGCTCCAGGCCATCAGCAAATCATCCGCATGGGCTGTTTCGACCAAGGCCCAAACGCTTCCGCCGAAACCTTCACCGAACGACGTGGCCGCCACGGCCCCATGTTTGCGCGCGGATTTGGCTAAAAAGATCGTCTCGGTCGTTTGATTGCCAAGCC
>CAYWGR010000073.1:0-25390 GCA_964458015.1 uncultured Planctomycetaceae bacterium | reverse complement strand
TTCGCAAATACAAGCTTGGACAAGCCGAGCAGGTCGCCGACCAGTATATGCGCAACACCACCAAGGCTGAATACCTATGGAAAACCTCCGCCCTTGACCAACTGGAAGGCACAAGCCTCGCCATCGAATATTTTCGCAGGACTCGCCAGCCGGGTCAAAGTTATCAGCCACCACCGGCCGTGCTCGCCGCACATGCCGGCAACTGGAAGGCGGCGATGACCGCCTATTCCAACTGGGCCCATAAGGTCTGGACGTGGCGGCCATATCCCTCGAAACTTAAAAACGTTTGGAACATCGGGATCACGGGCTGGCCGAACGCGCCGCTCTTTGTTTCCGGAAAATACCGCGACGATTTTCTCAGTCCGCCGATGGACGCCGTCGAGCTGTTTGGTTGGTGGGAGTGGAACACGGTTGGGCCCGGAGGGCGACCGCTCGATAAGCTGCCGCCTGTGAAGCTCAATGCATACGGACCTTACATCATTAATGATCCCGTTTCCGGCGAGAAGAGGTTTTTAGGCTCGACGACCGATTACGTCCATTACAACGACCGGTTCGGCGGTCTCGACGCGTTTCGTGCGGCCGTGGCCTCGAACAAACGCCCCGGCAAGCTGCTGACACTCTACACGGATCCGTTCCGTCTTGATGAATTCAACAACGAGACCGGCCGGAAGTTCGGACGCAAATGGGACTTCGTGGATCACACTGGCAAATCCGTGATCGACGGTGACGCCGTGAAGCCGTGTTTCTATCTGCCTGAGGTTCAGGATTGGTTGGTCGCCACAGTGCAACGTGTGTTGCGAGAAACCGACGCGGATGGGATTCGGCTCGACGAGGTGGGTTATGCCAGCGGCGCCTGCTTTGCCCCCGGACACCAGCATGTCGCTTTCGAAGAACTGGGCCTTTCAGAATGGAACAAGGCGGTGGCCGATTGCGTGCGTCGCGTTCGGGCGGCCATGGATGAAGTGAAGCCGACAGCCGTCCTCATGTCGGAATTTCCCGGCTATGATTATCTTTTTGCGAGCCTGGACGGCTGTCTTTCGTATGATCTGAGCATTATGGACACCTGGGGCGGCGCGGAATCAGTGCGAGTCTTGGAGGTCAACCTCCAACGATTCTACTTCCCAGAATGTAAGGCGTTTGAAATCAATCACCAGGGATGCGATCCAGAGCACAAGAAAAAGTTTTGGAACGGCGTCGCCTCCTTCGCCTTCTTCCTGCCAACGCCTTTCTACAACATCTACAAGGACAATGAGGATGTGTATGCCAGCCGCGACTGTGAGCCGCTGGTCCCAACGCTTGCCCCACGAGTGTACGCCAATCGGTTTTCCGCCGGCGACAAGACGTTCTTCCATTTGTTTAACGCCAGCGGTCGCGACTACACGGGGCCTGTGCTGGAAATCGCCAAGCCGACGGGCCGGCACGCTTTTGATCTGCTCAACGGCCGTGAGGTCGCGATTTCGGAAGATGCGCCGCGTGTGAATCTATCGGTTAAGAACAACGACGTGGCCTGTATCGCGATTTTGCCGTCCCTGCTCAAGGCTACTCGGACCGGCGATCTTGTGCGAGTCTCTGTTCGCGATGCACCAAATGCTCGGAAGTTGAGCATTTGCGGGGCCGATGGCGGATGCCTGATACTCGATGACATCAAAACCGGAGAGAACCAATTTGATCTTTCCGTCTTGCGAAAACCCAACACGCCGGAACCAGTCGTCATCAAACTTCTCGATGTCCATGGATTGCTGCTCGACATTGCCGCAATCTAATTGGAATGCTCGCGACTGGCATTTGCCAAGTCGTTACAGGACAACATGTCAGCAATGCTTCCCTCGGCCGCCACCAAGATGATCTTCATGCGCAACCCCAATTAGGCCGGACGGCTTCGATCGTGCAACCACTTGGCCGGCATTCTGCGTTCATCCTCCGAAAGAACAATGGTCGCGACGTTTTTCATGCCGCCGCGAGGAAAGTAGCATGATACCGCTGCGCTCACCATGCCGGAGTTTCCAGCACCACCGAGAGCACCGTTTGATGTGCAAATTCCACGAAATCCGAAAGTCGATCGCCATCGGCGACGACCAATCCTTTGCGGCGGTGACCGGCTCTCGGCTCATTGGCCGTGCAAAGGACATTTAGAACGCCAATCGAGCCGCAAGTTTCGTGGCATCCATGCCTACTGAAAATGAATCCGCTAGCGACTGATGAACACCAGATAAATCGCCATCGCGACTCCAAGAACGGCCAATGCAAGGGCAACTCCGACTCCTAATAGCCAGCTACGTGCGCCATAGGGCGGTTCGGTGTGAACATGTCGCATCAGTCGCATGTTTTCGACCGACACAAGCACATTGACGATCACTCCCAGGAGAATCAGAGCTGTTCCGATCCAGAGCGACAAACCCGTCGTCTTGACCGGCACAGCCTGATGCACCGCCTCGATTTCGCGCAGAAACAGTCCGAAACGTGCCACAACAAAGCCGAAGCCCATCATTGCCAGCCCGGTTCGCACCCAGGCAAGAAGCGTTCGCTCAATTGCAAAACGAACCCGAGGGTCTTCCGGGCTGGTGGTTGTCATTGGCTTGGCCTCCTGGTTCAATAACGATTCTGAGATATTACGCATGGCTCGATTGCCTTGGAGCATCTGTCATGCTAACGCAACTCCTGCAATTGAAAAATATGTCACAATAGGCGTGCCGTGCGGTGGAAAATGGCTCATGCCTTGCCGACGACTCTTGTCAATTCAACACGACGAGGCTCGGCATCCCAAGTTGCCGCAGCATCGTCGAAATGGTTGTTGTTTGAATTGCTCATAATGTTCCCTCACCATCATCCATCGAACTCGAAAGACGTTCCGACGGGACATGCTTGGCATTGGCCCGGAAACGCATTCCATAAAGCCACCGTTGCCGGCATACCGGTGCAATGGGCGGGAGCCAAGCGGCGGATGCCAAGCTGCTTGAGCTCTTCAATCGTTCGCTCGATGCGGAACGGGGATGCGCCGACCAAGTGCATACCGCCGATGACCGTGTGGATGGGGCGATTATCCGTCAACTGCCGGATATAACGCAGCGTATTGATGATGCCTGAATGAGCACAGCCCAAAAGCACGACCGTTCCTTCGGCCGTGTCGATGAACACCGACTGATCGTCTTCCAAGGGATCCGGTTGCGTACACGCTTCGTCCAAGAAAAAAGGTCCGCCGGTGTCCTCGAAATCGGTAAGCCTTGGAACGGGGCCGGTCACTGTCAATCCGTCGGACACGATGGTTGGTTGTGTCGCATGGATCCACTGATTGCGTGCCGCCCGGATGGCCTTCTCCGAGGGATAGGTCATGCCGATGCTACGCGCCGTGCCATTGTTGTTGCGGGCAAACTTTTTTGCAAAGGCCGCCGGATGTGCGTAGACCATCACGGACTGCGTGGATTTCAAGGCCTCGGCCACCCCGCCGGTGTGGTCATAGTGGCCATGACTGAGAATCAAGGCGTCGAGATCGTGTAGCGGGATTTTCAGCTTGTAGGCATTGCCGGCCAACACGCCGCCTTGCCCGGAGTCGAGCAGGATTTGTTTGCCGTTATGCTCAATCCAATACGAAAGACCATGTTCGGCCAGGACTTGCGGCCCGTGGGCTGTATTTTCAACCAAAACCGTAACACGTGTTTTTGCCATCATTATCCCGTCTTGTAGAATAAGCCGCCGAACGACTTGTCCAAAAACTTCGCCTTAGCGGTGGCCTTTACATCACCGTTTTGTGACAATTCAGCCGCCACCTCATAGAGCGGACTTTCCGCGGAAGTCACCCATGCTCGAACCAGCGCCTCGGTCGCTGTTGCCACCGGATGTCGGAAACGAACGGTCAACTCGGCCGTCACAGCGACAATTTTACGAGAAAACAGACAATTTGTCATGGCTCCATCCAAAAGCATGAAGACGCCCCCCCCCGTGCAGAAGATCCGGGTATCCCTGAAAAACCTTATCGCATGAAAACGTTGCTTCCATGGCGCTGGCAATTACCGCTATCCCAAAAGCCAAGGATAGGACAATACGCAAACACCATCGACAGCTCCCAAATGTCACGATTCTCTCCTGGATTTATTTCCCCGGCGGTCCTCGCCGCCGACACCCGCCGCGATGTCTCTGCCGACGCCCGCCGCAACAGCCTGGCATGGCAAAGCGATCCTCGCCAAGCTGCTTCGCCAGATAGGCGGCAAGCACTTCCTCGACGCCGCCGCAAATGCAGGCAATCACCCGAATTCCGCAATCAGCCAGCATCGCTTTCAACGACTGCGAGATACCGCCGCAAATCAGCGTTCCGACGCCGAGTTCCGCCAGCCTCTTCACTCGTTGGTCTAGCGAGCTTTCCCAGATGATTTGCTCGTCGCGGGCAACCTCTCGGCCATCGGACAGTTCAACCAACAGCAGTTGCCCGGCAACATCTAAGACCGGCGAAATACGGCCTTGCCAAACTGGAATGGCGAGTTTCATGGTGGAAGCATTAGGGCAAGAAACATGCCAGAGCTTTTTTACGATTCGCACAATTGCCGTAAGTTATTGTTTTGTCAATGGATGCAGACTCTTCAGCACCGTGGGCGGAGCAGTACACACATTGCACAATGCAATACCGAGAACCGAATTAGCATTGCATTATGCAATTATTCCGCCACGGACATTGACTTATCAATACACTACGAGGTATACTGCACAGTGTACCCTTTGGTGGAGGAAGCAAGAATGGCTAGTGCAACCGTTAAAATTAACGCCGAAACCTACGCAAAGCTCAAAGAAACCGTCGCCGAGACGGGCCAGCCGATGATCGACGTGTTGGCGGCAGCCGTCGAGGCGTATCGGCGTCGCGTTTTCTTGGAAGGCGTCAACGCCGACTTCGCCAACTTGCGGAAAGACCGCCGGGCGTGGGCCGACGAGCAAGCCGAACGCGAGCAGTGGGACGCCACGTTGGCCGACGACCTTGAAGGAGGAGCCTAAAAAATGCCTGCTCCTCTTCGCGGCGACATTTGGATGATCGACCTTGATCCAACGCGAGGCCATGAGCAAGCCGGCAAGCGTCCGGCGCTCATTGTCTCGGACGATGTTTTTAACAGCGGTCCGGCCGGCTTGGTCATCGTGCTGCCGGTGACCTCACAAGCTAAGGGCATTCGCACTCACGTCGCCGTTCAACCGCCCGAGGGCGGACTCAAGAAACCTAGCTTCATCAAATGCGAAGATGTTCGTTCGGTATCCGTCGAACGACTCGGAAAACGTCTCGGCTCGGTCTCGCCCGCCACAATGGAAGCGGTAGCGGTGCGGCTGAGGATTTTGATGGATTTGTAGCGTGTGGCTGTCGCTGTGTGGCACCGGTTTGTTGATCTGTTGTTATCTGGCTGCAGGGGGAGAAAACAATGGCTATCAATTACGAACGAGCAAGCCAATTGCTGTCAGAACAACTACAGGCGATGAAATGCGACGAAAGCGCGCGGCTGTGTAGAGTAGTGGATAAGTTGCAAGATGCAAGCGAAAGGACCATCCCTTGGGACTGGCGCTATAACGCGACGTATTGGGCGTCGGACGTGACCCATCTATGTGAGGAGATTGGCTACAGTGTTGCATGGATGCGGGCATTTGCTTGCTACTACCGGTCGGAATCAGATTGGATGGATAAGAGATACGCCGAAGGTCTCGTGTCATATTACGCGGACAATGCTGCAACCAGGATCAGTTCATGCCGCGATAAAATTGCGATTCTCGCGTGGTCGTACTATTGTCCATTCAACCCTGATGAAAGGACGGAGGTCTTGACTTTTGGGCAGGTTTACGATCGTTTGATTATCCCGCTCAAGTTTGGCCTTCAACTAAAAAGTCATGAGGAGTTTCTCGCCGAAATGAACAACCTGCGAACACCGTGGTTTGATAAGGCTGCTGCTTACCGACATAAGAAAATACATCGCATGGAACCTCGCGTCCTCATGCATAAGCCCGAAGACAACGAACAAACGCCATACATGGTTCCAGTGACATCAAAGGACGTTAGAAACTGGGATGAACAACTCAAAGAGAAGTATCCGGACGATGGGCTTCGAAAAGATGTCCGGAATAGCTGTCATATTGATGGAGTGCTTTTCGACCGACGAGGGCCCAATGAATTGCTGTGGCATTTCGATGATTTTAACCAATTCGCCGATTCTTGTTGGAGGAGTCTGTGTAAGGCAGCCGCTGGCTCTTGTGAGATATTATTACGTCGCGAGCCAATCTGCTCAGAGGATTCAAATGACAAAAGTGGATAACCCAGGTTGACAGAACCTATGGCTGCCGACTCATCCCCCCACGATCCCTAACGCCTTGAGCTTCCGGAACAGCGTGCTGGGATTGACGGGCGGCGACCGTTCGGTTGCCGTCGTGACGCTGCAATAAGTCTGTTCAAGCCACTATGGAGCTCTGCAAATAGCGTCTGGGATGGATTGATGGAAGAAGGCGTGGTAAAATGGACTGTGGCCAGATTGACGTGAGAAGGCGGGCCTTTTGTGGGAGAAACAACATGCATGAACGAATTTCCATCGATCCGAACGTATGTCACGGCAAGCCCGTCATTCGTGGGACTCGCGTCTTGGTGGCGAACATTTTGGGCGCGATCGCCGGCGGCGACTCGATTGAAGCGGTATTAGAAGACTATCCAAATATCACGCGGGCAGACGTTTTGGCGGCGTTTGCGTTCGGCGGCGAGCTTTCGCAGTTTCAAGAAACGCCCTACGAGACATCCTCGCCATGAAATTCTTTCTCGACGAGAATTTCCCTAAAACGGCGCAATTTCTGCTCGCCGAACTGGGACACGAAACGCTCGACGTTCGCGGCACGGCAAAAGAAGGGGCCAGTGACGGAGATTTGTTTCTTTTGGCCCAAAATTCACAAGCCGTATTCTTGACTACCGACAGGGATTTCTTTCACAGTATTCCGCATTTGCATCCGCTGCACGCGGGAATCGTTGTTATTGCTTTGCGGCAGCCAAATCGAAAAAATATTTTGACGAAATTATCGTGGCTACTCAATCATGTGCGAACAGATCAGTTCGCCGGAAGGGTGTTCTTTTTGCGAGACGTCAACTGCGTGGTACATCCGCCGATAGACTTTTAGATTTGTGGTGGATGCCAGTAACGCGATTCTTTCTCACTCCCGTTCCATTCCCAGCTTTTTCAGCTTGCGGAAGAGCGTGCTGGGGTTGATGCCCAACTGTCGGGCGGCGGCAGTGCGGTTGCCGTTGTGACGCTGCAATGTGTTGGCAATCACAAAACGCTCCATCGCTTCGAGCGTCATGCCTGCAATGTCGGGAGAAATCATCTCAGCACCACTGCGAAGTTGCGGCGGCAGGTGGGCCAATTCGATCAAATCGCCGCGACACAGCACGAAGGCGTGCTCGATGATGTTTTCCAACTCGCGGACGTTGCCGGGGTATCCTTGACAACAGGGGTCAATTCTATCGGTGAATGAGATGTGGAAAATTGGAAATCTCGACGGATTCCGCCATTTTTATCCGCATTTGTGATTGGCCACTGCATGGCTAAACTTAATCGCAGATTCTGACGGCAGTCGAGTTCCCGTGCGACTCTAATGCCGCGGTGAAAAGACGATGACTCAAGGCCGTTTCTTCAGGCGTGACGCACGCCGCAAATCGGGAAAGAGGCCGGCCATTTTCTAGCTCGTAAACAAAGGCCGCCCACATCTGAAGGATGGCATCGGAAAATCCGAATTCGAAAATGCCGCCGGTAATCGTCTTGAAGGCCGTTTCATAGCCCATGTCGATCTGTCCCCATATTTGTTCTTTATCGGGGGCCAGAAACACTTCCAATCGCTTGGGATTCTTGGTCGAGAAGCGGGCTGACGTTTGCGTGCCCAGCACTTCCAAAAACCAGGTATCTTTTTCGCCGGGGGCAATCCGTTGCGTTTTCAACGTCATCGGAAATATCTCGCCCGACACGGGAGCGGCGACGTCGCAGAACAGCGTGGCATTGTCCCATGTTTCGCATGGCGCGACGCCGCCGCGGCCGTCGGGACGCTCCCGCACGACGTTCGAGAGAATGGCGCGCACTGTTTTAGGAATCCAGCCGGCACGAAACGGCATGTGACAGACGTGCATCCCAAGATCGCCCATGCAGCCGTATTCGCCGTTGAACTGAATCATGCGTTTCCAGTTTAGCGGTTTGCAAGGATCAAGATCGCTGGAATGCAGGAAGGAGGCGTTGACTTCGAGTATCCTTCCAAACGCTCCAGCTTCGATCATCCGGCCGATCCGTTGCACCGCCGGATAAAATGGGAACTCCGACGAGCCTCGCACGAATACCTCGCTATGTTCGGCGGCACACGCCAGGATCGTATCGTTGGCGGCCTTGTCGATGCCAAATGGTTTCTCACCAAGCAAATGCTTGCCGGCTCGAATAATCGCGCAATAGATTTCCTCATGCAAATGATGCGGCACCGCGCAATAAACCGCGTCAACATGGGGATTGGCCAATAGGGCTCTATAATCGTCGGTCGTCTGCTGGATCGCCGGAAAGTGATCGGTATACCAACCAAACAGTGCGGCGTTGCGGTCGCAGATGGCCACAATCTCCGGACGCAGCGCGGTATCGAGCAGATGGCACCAACGCGCCGCGGCGCTGGCAAACTCGCGACCCATCAAACCGCAACCGATAATGCCGAATCGTATTGTTTTCATGAGTGCGAATAGCCCAGTTCTTTCTCGGTTTCGCCGATCGCTTCGTCGATCAAATCGAGGCCCTTGAGCAATGCCGCATCGTCCATCACGATCGGCGGGCTCATCCGCAAGATGTGACCGGCAGGAATCCATGCCAATCCCTTACGGAACGCCTTCTGATAAACCAATTCCCCAGCTTTATCGAAAGGGATCTTGGCCGCACGATCTTTGACAAGCTCAATGCCCATCAAACAGCCCTTCGTGCGAACATCGCCGATGATCGGATGTTCGGCCTTCATCTGCTCCATGCGTCGCTGTGCGATTTCGCCGAGGTGCGACGCATGTTCGAGCAAATTCTCCTCCTCGATGACTTCCGTCGACGCCAATGCGGCAGCGCAGGCCATCGGGTTTCCGCCGTAACTGCTCGATGCCGAGATTTTTTCGAAGCTCTCCTTGAAGGGCTCGCGCACTGCCACGCATGTGACCGGAAATCCGTTGCCAAAGCCCTTGCCGATCGAGACAACATCAGGCACGACGCCCCAGTGTTCCATGCAAAGCCACTTGCCGGTGCGCCCCCAACTGGTCAGCACTTCGTCGGCCATCAAGAGCAGTTTATTATCATCGCAGTACTTGCGGAGTTTTGGAAAGAAGTCGTCGGGCGGCATGACCGAACCGCCCCAGCCTTGGATTGGCTCCACGACAAAACCGGCCACGTCGCCGACCGTTCCCTTCAAGATGTATTCATCGTAAAAGGCGATATATTGATCCGTATCAATCGAGCCGTCCGGCTTCGTCCACATTGGGCGGTAGGCATCCGGCCTCGGAACCATGTGAGCGCCGGGCATCCGCACGCGTCCGTAGACCGACGAGCGAATCTGGGCCAAGGAAACCGCGCCATAGGTTTTTCCGTGGAAGTCGTTAAAACAGCTAATCATTTCGTTCCGGCCTGTCGCGGCACGCAACACCCGCATCCCCGCCTCGACGGCTGCCGTGCCCGCATCGTAAAACTGAAAGCCGCCGAAATCCCCCGGCATAATCGCAGCCAGTTTCTCGACCAGCTTCGTTTTGATGGGGGTGGTGAAATCGTGGGCGTTCATCAACTGGTGAGCATATTTTGCGATGGCTTCGCTCACCTTCGGGTGGCAGTGGCCAAGGGTCGTAACATAAATGCCGGACGAAAAATCGAGATAGCGATTTCCATCCACGTCCACCAGTACGCAACCTTCGCCTGACTCGAAGGCTACGGGAAACAACTTCACCTGCCCGCTAAGCCCCTTGAAATACTTCGTGCAGCGTTTGTGGTAGTCGGACGATTTCGGTCCGGGCGGCGGCACCGAAACAGCCGGGCAATTGCTCAGGTTGACTTTTCCCCATTCGAGACTCGAAAAATTATGATTTGCCATCTGTGCAATCTCATTTCCGCTGAAAGTGTTATATTGTGTTTGTATGTGTTCATATTACACATTTCTTAAGATGCCGTCAAGTCGCTCATACAGTCAGCCCTGGCAAAATATCAGGGCACATGGTCATTCTGAGCGCAGCGAAGAATCCCGCCGAAATCACCGGAGATTCTTCGCTTCGCTCAGAATGACGGAACAGTCAAGATGCCAAAAAAAGCCGCACCCCTACAGCCGGCTTTCGGCAGCAGAAATTATTTTTGCTTGCAATGGTGCAGAACGCCCGAATGGCTAAAATCCGCCTTGATGACGCGAACGCCGGCTTTTTTAAGTGAAGCCAAAACAGCGCGGTCGGCGTTATTGTCGGTTATCAGCGCGGCCCAGTCGGTCAAACGCCCAAACCGCCATAAGGCTGTTTTCCCAAGTTTCGAGCTGTCGGCGACAACATAGACACGCCCTGCCGAGGCCGCCATTTTTGTCAACATGCGGGCAACCTCAGGCGATTCTTGGTAGACCGCGCCT
The DNA here is from genome assembly GCA_964458015.1 of uncultured Planctomycetaceae bacterium. GTDB lineage: Bacteria > Planctomycetota > Planctomycetia > Pirellulales > Thermoguttaceae > CAYWGR01. The sequence goes on along the minus strand of CAYWGR010000073.1, from coordinate 14,797 downwards.
TGTCGGTCAATGGCGTCGGCTCCCAGAAAAGCCACATCGGCTCGAAGCGTTTCGAGATTCGATTCCGTCAGCGCGCCCGCCAAATCCGGCGAGGAGGCACGCAAGCGACCGCCGAGCAGCAAAACCTCGATCTGCTGGTCGTATTGCAGTTGAGCCGCTATCGGCAGCGACGAGGTAACCACGGTCAGGTGTTTTCCTCGAAACTGTTTGGCCAGTTCCAGCGTTGTCGTGCCGGAATCGAGCATCACCGACTCGCCGTCGTTTACAAGCTTCGCGGCAGCCGCTGCAATCGATTCTTTGGCTCGCTGATTATCGCGAAGACGATTCAGAAACTCGAACTCGAAGCTGACACGCTCGGCCATTGCGGCGCCGCCATGCGTACGAATCACCTTTCCAGCTTCGGCCAACGCCTGAAGATCCCGGCGAACGGTCATTCCACTGACGGCCAAACGCTCGACGAGCTCTTCAATCGAGCATTCGCCGCGTTCAGCGATCAGTTCGCATATTTGCTTTTGACGCGTTTCTTGACTCATAAATCAATACGGGCGAATGTGATAATATATGGTAATTATTACCATTTTTAGCCCGTTTGTCAAGAATCCTATCTGCCTGCGGCAGATCCAATCGGTTTTCGATAGAGCGGGTCGAGCAAAGCGATGGCCCGCATGAAATTTCTCGGAAAATGGCGGGGCATCGATTCGCCCTACGCTTTTCTCCATATCATAAATGGACTGGCCCTGTCTCCTGGGACAGGGCCAATCGGTTTTACAGTGGTTTTTATCGCTCTGCCTTGTCAATCAAATCGATTGAATAAGTTTTTCACGGCGTCACCGCTGCGAGGATCGACGGGGCTCGGAATCCCGCTGTTGTAGATTCCATAAACGACGTCGATGTAGCTCTTCCGAATCGCATCAACGTCGTACTTCCGCAATTTGGCAACCAGTTCGCTAAGCTCGTTCTTCTGGGGGAAATCGCCCGGTGCGGCCACGATCGCCTCGAGTTCGGCCAAGGAGAGCGGCTTTTGGCTGTTGGCCGGCGTTTTACCGGCAGCTTTGGCCAAGTCTCTCGCGGCATTCAGGTCCACAGATTTCGAGGCCAACTTCTGGAAGAGATCCGCATAGAAAAGAAGACTCTTACGGTACTCGGTCATAGTTGGGGCCAACGGCAATCGTGACTTTGCCTCGGGATTGATCTTTTCCAGAAGCGGCTGAATCTTGGCCATGCTCGCTTGCAAACGTTGCGGCGAATACGGGAATGGCGCGTAGTGTCCCCAGTCGGGAATCACCTCGTACTCCTCCATCAATGGGCCGATTGCCGATAATCCGTCGCCGAAAACAAGTCGGCCGTAATCGGCCAACACGGCCTCCGGCTGCAAGGCGGGATTCCAAAAGGCCTCGGCCGAGCAGAAAATGCTTAGGCAGTTCAGTTTGGGCGTCATCGTGTAGCAAATTCCGCCCGAGTAGCAGCCCAGGTCCAGCTCTTTTCGGCGTTGCTCGAAGATGCGGCGAGCTCTGCAACGAGGGGTAACCGTACTCTCGCCCTCCGTAACGCTGTAATCCCATGTAAGAACGGCGTTCGTCTTGGCGACTTCCTTGGCGAACATCCGGCCATCGCCGCCATTCGCTTCATTCGGAATGCAATCAGGATTAAAGCCCTGGTTGATGCTTGTGAAGGTGTCGGCCGGGAACTCGGGAAGCTTGGAGATCAAGTAGCGCATCGACTGCTCGGCACGGGGACGTTTGCCAGTCCAGAGCGGCACACCCCAACCGCCGAACGGCTCGCCCCAAGTGCCGACTTCGATTTTCACGCCGGGATTATTCTTGCGCACCACCTTGCTTAATTCAAGGCAAAGGTCGATGTAGGTTTCCGCCGTGCAACCGTTGCGAATGCATCCGCCGGGATCACCGGGGAAGAAACCGATGTAGTCGTTGCCTTTCATCGCTTTCGACCAGTGATCCCAAAGGGCCACAATCATGGCATGTTGCTGGGGATCGCGAGGGCAATAGTATTCCCATTTTGGGCCGATCGTGTTTACGGCTTGAATCGGATGCACCGAAACGCCGCGTTGTTTACCGTAGGCAATGACGTGATTGATCGTCTCGGCAAACTGCGTTTGGATTTTGCCGCCTTGGATTGCCTCGGGTGAAAACAACGTGGGCACCAGCCAGAACTCGAAAATGTTGTAGCGAAACGCCGAAACCATGTCGATGAACCTGTCCCACTCGGCCAACGTCCAGCGATTCACGGGCGTGTCGAAAAGCACATTGGGATTGTAGGCGTTTTGTAGGTGTTCGGCAAAGTTTAAATAGCAAATCCGCATGGGAAACTGCGGCCGCTCAACCACGCGCCCTAAATCCGTTTGGATCGATTTTCCGGATACAGCCAAGGAACGCAAAATTTCGATCAATCCATAGCGGCAGCCCAACGGCTCCGGCGACCAGCAGATCAGAAGATCACCGAGTTCCGGATCATCGATGCGTTGGATCACATAGCCTTGCGTTCCGACAAGCGGCATCGGCTGAAACTTCCCGACTGCCGCTAAACGCTTGACTAGGGGATGATCGCCGCCGATGACTCCGACAATGTGTCGTCCTTTGTTTTTCAGAAGCTCTTCGCCGCCGACAGTCAGAGCAGTTTCGGAGGTCGGCTTTGTAAAATCGGCGATCCAGTCGGCTGCATTGCACAACAAGACGCTTTTGTCGAGCAGGACGATGTCGGCCGACGGCTTGCCATTTTCGACAATCGTCAGAGGCGATGCGGCCTTCTGCCGAACTCGTTCGAGTCCTTGCGGCCATATTTCGGCGGAAAAGGCCGACGGCAGAGATAGTGAGAGAATCAACGCCGAAGCTAGTTGTAGATTGACTTTTCGCATGAGAGTCTCCTTGCTTTGATGATAGGAAATCATGGGTGGGAAAATTGCCTAGGGTTGCATGTCGATGTCGAGGCGATTGTCACTCGGCTTGACCGTCCATGTCAACCCACTGGACGAAGGGGAACGATACTTGGAGGGAATATCAAGACATTCTCGGGGCTTGGGACGTTCTTTCATCGGCCCCAAGGGAATTTCAACCCTGGGAGGCATGATGGCGATTTGGTAGGTTCCTTCGGGCAAGCCTGGGCCGCGGGCCACTACAACTTGGTATGTGCCGTTGGGATGGAGTTGGGCGGTCATATCGACGCCTGCTTGGGGATTGCTGAATCGAATTACTCCCGCGGCGACGGGTTTACCTTGAAATGATACCTTGCCGGAAACAGGCCAGAGTTTTTCGCCCGACTTGCCACAGCCCGGGAGTATGAAAACCATCAGCGTGAAAACACCAACTAGCCAAGGATGTTTTCGCACGGTTCGTTGTTTTGTCGTTGTCGTCAGATTCATAATTTTATAAGGCGGAAACGACTTTGCCGTCGTCGCGATTTGCCAGGTTGTAGAGCGTATCAATATCGAGGGATTCGCCAAGGAATTGCACGGAGCCGTCGGCGAACAATGTCTGAGCACCGCCGGAATGCGCCGACTGGATCGGAGTATTGGGGCCGCAGTTACCTGTCACGCCATAGGCCGCGGTGGATTTTTCGTTGATGCGATGATAGACGCAGGTAAGATTGAAGGCACGGCCGTCGCCGCACGGCCCCATGGCGAAACCATGCCAACAATCGGAACGGCAATCTCCACCGGGACAGCCGTCTCCGCCGGAACCGCTGATCGGCGACAGCCAGTCGGACTGTTCGCCGATCATCATGGTGTTGGATGTACCGTCTCGGATTTCAGAAATCCGAACGCAGCGATCAATCAGCAATGTGCCGCCGGAGGAGAGTCTTCCCGTCGCATCACCGACGGTGGCCGTCGTGGCGGTCGAATGGTTTGTGGCGCCGGAGATGCCGGCATAAGTGGCGCTTTGGATATTTGCATAGTTTTGCGTTTCGTTCGAGAGAACCACTTTGGGCAGCGTGCTGGACGGACAGAACATAAAAGAGAATTGCTGTTCCTTTAATAGTGTGATATTCTTGCTGCCGCTTCCACCTCCCAGCCAACCGGTATACGCGCCGAGCTGATCGAATTTGTCATAGATATTGCTTTGTTCGACATACGGCAGAATCCGCACCCACCAAGAATGTCCGCAGCCGCCGGATTTGGTTAAGCCACCGGGCGGAAATGTACCGCAGGCATTTTCATAGTTCAACAGTGCCAAGCCGACCTGTTTTAGGTTATTGCTGCATTGCAGCCGGCGCGCCGCCTCGCGCGCCGCTTGAACAGCCGGAAGCAACAGTGAAATCAAGATGCCGATGATCGTGATGACGACCAAAAGCTCAACCAGTGTAAAACCGTGATTCGTTTTCATGCGACATGCTCCAGCCAAGTCATGATACGCGGGTCTTCGAATTTGTTATCCGATACTTTGCACGGCATCGACAATTCTAGCAGCAACGAGTTACCGTCGCCGCGGAAAGAATGCACGTGGCCGGGTGCAATCGGCAGCACCTCGCCGGGGTGGAGTGAAAAAGTTCGACCGTCCAGCGTTACCTCGATGCATCCGCGAAGAAGGAAGAACGTCTCGTGTTTGGTGCAATGCGAATGGGCGGGGCATTCCTGGCCGCTGAACACAAACAGATATTTGCCGCAATAGCCCGCATCCATTTCGTTGGCAATCCAGTATTCGATCAGTCCGACGCGATCGAGTTGTCCTAGGCCGAAATCAAGCACCAAAGGCGTCACCGGCGGCAATGGCAAACCCCAGTTTTCGATTTGGCGCTGGAACATTTCCAAAACCAATTCGGTTTCCGAACTGTGAATTGATTTTTTCAAGCCTTCATCCAATTGTTGCATGTCATGTTTCCTCTAGCTTTGTTGGACTAAATTTGCAATGTTGCGGCAGAATGCAATGTTGCCATCGGGTGGAACTTGGTCGGCCACGCCCATGATAAAGGGGTGGTCGCCCCAGCACTCGATTAGTCGATGTACATGGGATTCCATCTGATCCCAATCGTAGGGAGACGAGAACATGATGCCTGGTACGCCTCCCCAGAGGATCGTCGCATCGTCGTCAACGAGGCTTTTAATTTCTTGGATGTCGAGATCACCGGCCGGCTTAGGCGTCAACGCTTCGACAGCGTCGAATCCTGAGCTGGCCAGTTTCGGCAGCAATCCGCGAACGGCTCCATCGAGATGAATGGCACACTTGATCCCAGCGGCATGGAGTCGCTCGATTCGGCGCCGGTGTGTGCCTGCCATGTGTTTGTCATATAAACGTGTGCTGCATTCGCTGCACAAATTATCGGGAAAGTGAACCAACGGGGGAGCTAACTCGCATATTGCATCGAGGATCGGCACTTCCTGTTGTTCAAACATTTGAAGAGCCTCGGCGACCTTGTCAGGACAATCTAAGAACAGATAGCTTGCGTTCTGTACGCCTGCCCACTCGACGAACAACGCAGCCAGCGGGGATCGTGGAAGGCCAATACAGGGCAAACCGTCATAGGTTTGCCATAAGTGACTACGTTCGCGCCAGTCGGCCAAATTCGCCGGCTCCAGATGGCGATGTCTTAGTAGATAAAGCAAGATATCCAAGTCATTCTCGGATTCGACCAGATGTTTCGTAATGCCAAGCGAACAACTCATCGGCGAGTACACGCTTTCTTCACGCAACTCGCCAACAGGCGTTCGGAACACCCGTGTGTGTTGGTCATGGTCTTGTGTTTCGATTAACTGGATCGAATCATCATAACGGGGTTCGGCTGTCCAAAACTTTTGATAATAGTAATATGGCAGAATCCCAAGTTCTCGATGGAGCTTCAAATAACCTTCCTCGGTATCCCACTCGGGTCGAGCAATGCCAGACTGTCGCTGACCATCCAGCCAGTAGTTGATGTCCGCTGTCCAGACGATTTGGCCAGTCTGTTCTCCGTTAAGAGTTCGGAGAAAGGCATCCAGCATGCGTCGGTTTTTTGGGATCACATTCATGGCGTCGTTCATTGACATTCTCGTAGGAGAAACGGCGGCTGAGGCGAGAGTTGGCAATCTCGCCCCAACCATCGCATGTTTTGTTCAAAAACCCAGGACTATCTTTGCGTGCGCCAGGCATAGAACAAAAGACCGAATATCCCGATAACAGATAAAATTATCGTATTAGGCTCGGGCACCGGAATAGTTCCGAAATTATCGACCCTTGCGGTCAAGGTATCACTGCCCGACGAACCCCATCCGATGGAATAGTAGGACATTGAAACAGCTGCATAGGAGCTGTCGCGGAAAATCTCCTGGTCATTGGCCTTGAAGACATACTCCGAACCGTCACGCACGATATCCAGCTTGATCGTACTGGGAAAGCTTGTCAGCGAGTACGTGCCGATTATTTCGTTGTTCGCCTTCTTCAAAGTGTATTCAGGACTTCCGCCGTTCGCATACACTTCAAAGCGATAACATGCCGAAGTATCCCATATTCCCGGTGCTTGCACGGCGGAGATATTTAGTCCCGTGCCTGTCCATGAAGGACTACTGCCGCCTTGGTTATAGTCTTTGACGGTCAATGTGACGGTATCGGTGTTGGCCCGCGTAGTTCCATTCTTGAAAAGTATAACTGCCGCTTCGTCATAGCTCGATGCAAGATCCAAATCCTGGTTGCTTGAATTCCAAGTTACAGTGGTGTTGTCTATTGAAACGCCGCCATCATAGAACGATGCTAGAGTCCAATCGGTGGATAACTGCGGATCTGTCGAGAAATCAATCACGGTTGCCGAAAGAGGCGATATCGCCAACAGACCAACCGCGAAACACCCGACCAATGCTTGCCATCTCATTTTCGTAACTCCCATGAAAACAGAATGAGAAAAGTGGAAAAAAATACAACGCCTTTCCTGCTCCTACGCTTTCCGCCCCTTCGGATTTCACATCAGGGCAAGTAGTGTGCGGCATCGCCCTGAAGATTGATTAGTTGATGGTCCTCCTTTTTTCGCGAGCTGATCCCTAGGGCCAAGTTTTGGATTAACGGTTATAAATTTTGTATTTGCCTCACCGATCGTTCTTTTATTCTAATTGGATGCCAAGCATTTAGGGTTATAAAATTGCCCAGAGACTCTTACGCGATTTTCCGAAAAAGGCGACCCCCGCTGCATGGTGGGGCGTGCTGCAAATATCTGGAATTGCAGTACTTTTCCTTGCTGTGATTCCGGAAATGATCAGTGGTTAGCCGTTGAGCTTGGCATGTTTGCCATCTGGATCATAACGAGGGCTTAATCAATTGTTGAATTTGGGAAAAGCGTAGGGCGGGTCAAGCGAAGCGATGGCCCGCCATTTTGCGAAGAATTCAAGACGGGCCGTCGCTTTGCTCGACCCGCCCTACTGAAAACTGATCGGCCGTGGGATCACAACGAGAAAGGAACATGCTTTACGAGTTATTGCTTTGTGCCTGGGCCTCGACTCATTGGCAGTGCAAAAACCAATCGGTCATCTTGGCTTCCGCAATTTCCCAAATATCGTTCCGCGTTTTCCGTCGGGATGTTCAAAACATTGACTTTCCCGATCCCGGGATTATCCTGACTATCATAATGAGTTTCTGTTGCGGGAAGCTAAATTGTCATTCTGAGCGCAGCGAAGAATCTCGCAAAAAGTGGAAGATTCTTCGCTGCGCTCCGAATGACTCCTGACCTACGGCATTTCCGCAACAGAAACCAAGGAGCAATTTCAGTGACCAACCGATCCGAAATTAACTGTTCTCCCGTCCAGGAAGACGGCATCAGCATCGTGTACTTGTACATGATCGTTCTGGTTGCCGCGGTGGGCGGTTTTCTGTTCGGCTATGATCTTTCGCTGATTTCCGGCGCGGTCATTTTTCTAAAAGAAGAGTTTCAGCTAACGCCATTTTGGTTTGGCGCGGTTACCGGCAGCGCAATTCTGGGTTGTCCGTTTGGCCCACTGGCAGGCGTGTGGCTGGCCGACACGCTGGGCAGAAAACGAACGCTCATTCTTTCGTCGCTCTTGTTCTTGGCGTCCACCGTCGGCAGCGCGGCGGCGGGAAGCATGTTGCAATTCATTTTCTGGCGATTTATCGGGGGCATGGGCGTGGGATTGGCATCGACCGTCTCGCCGATGTACATCGCCGAAGTAGCGCCCGCCCGGTTGCGCGGACGTCTCGTGGTAATGAACCAACTGGCCATCGTGATTGGGCTTTCACTATCGGTTTTCGTCACCTATTGGCTTTCTTTCGGCGGCCATTGGCGTTGGATGTTCGCCACGCAAGGCGTGCCCGTTCTTTGCCTGATGATTGGTCTGTTCTTTGTTCCCGAGAGTCCGCGCTGGCTGGCCACTGTCGGACGCCATGCCTTGGCGCTCGATGTTTTGGCAAAGATCAACGGCCGAACGCAAGCGGAACGGGAATTGAAAGAAATTCAAACGGAGTTGGGCGACGAAGACGACGGGTTTGCCGAGTTGTTTCGGCCGGGAGTTCGGCTGGCCGTAGTCATTGGCATCACATTGATGGTTCTTTCGCAGATCAACGGCGTCAATATGATCCTCTTATACACGCCGACGCTGTTTCTCGAAGCCGGAATCAGCGACACGCCGGATGCGATTCTTAACAGCGTTTATATTGACGGCTGGATCACGCTTTGCACGATTCTCGCCTTTTGGCTGACGCACCGCTTTGGACGACGGCCGATTTTAATCTGCGGCACGATCTGCATGGCCTTCGGGCATTTGTTGATGTTTTTGAACTTCACATGCCATCTGCCGACCGCATTTACGTTGGCGGCGATGCTCGTGCCCACTGGCGCTTTCACGCTCTCCCTGGCGCCGCTGAGTTGGGTGGTCCTCTCCGAGATATTTCCGAATCGGGTGCGAGGCAAGGCGATGTCGCTTTCGACCTGCGCCATGTTTGCCTCCTCTTATATCACGGTGAACGTGTTTCCCATGGTGCTGGATTTATTCAAGGATCGGTTCGGAAACCCCGGCGGCACTTTCCTCATCTTCATGGGCGTTTGCCTATCCTGCTCGATGTTCGTCTGGCTGACGGTGCCGGAGACGAAGGACAAGACCCTGGAAGAAATCGGCGAATCGTGGCTGCACCCATCACGCCCTTGAGCGTTTGCGATATTCGCCGGGCGTTTGGCCCGTATAACGGCGAAAGATCGTCGTCATATGTTGGATGTAGGCAAAGCCCGATTCAACGGCCACTTGCTTGAGCGGCAGGTTCGTCGTGGCCACGAGTTGCCTGGCCCGTTCCACTTGAATGCGTTGAATCTCGGCGTGGATCGTTCGGCCCATGACGGTTTTGAAACGCGATTCGAGCGCTGAGCGGGCCATCGCCACTGCGCGAACTACTTCATAGACGCGAATTCCGGTACACGCATTCTGCTGGATGAACCGTACCGCGGCAGCTACGTCGGCATCGGCAATCGCGAGAGTATCGCTCGATCGCCGGGTCACAATGCCCTCCGGCTTTACAACATGCTTTAACGGCGACGATTCCTGGCCGGCCATCAGGCGGTCCAGCAACTCGGCGGCTTGTTGGCCGATGCTTCGCGCTCCCTGTTCGATGCTGGACAACGGCGGGCTCGTCAATTCGCATATTAACTCATCGTTATCGACGCCGATCACGGCGACCTCTTCCGGCACCAGGATGCCAAGACTTCGGCAAGACGCCAACACATGCCGCGCGCGAACGTCGTAACAGGCCATGAGCCCCACGGGCTTTTCAAGCGATTGCAACCACTCCGATAATGCTTTGTGGATTTGCGGACGTTTTCCGCTGCGTGGAAGTTCGCCTGTATAACTAGAACAAGGAAGATTGGCCTCTTGGGCGCATTGTTCAAAGGCCCTTTGACGCATTTCCGACCAACCTGTCATGCGGCTGGAGGGAATTCCGCAAAAGGCCAGCCGTTTCAATCCTCGCTCGATGAAATTTTCGGCGGCCAAACGCCCGATGGCTTCGTTATCGGTGGCAAAAAAAGGAACTCGCGAACGTAAATTTCCAAAGCCGAACTCCGCCTCGACTCCAACAATTGGAATCTTCAACGCATTGACGCTCGCGGCTGCCCAGCGACTTAGAAGAGCGGCGATGATTCCGTCGGCTTGCCAATTGCGGAGGTCGGGCAATGCTTCCAGTGGATCTTGCTCTAGATACGGCAAGTTCTCCAGCGGATCCTGGACGACGTGAATGTCCCAGTTGCCCCGTTCATGTGCATAGGTAGCCACGCCCTGGGCGATCTTCCGATGATAGGGACTCGTCGTGTCCAGCAACAAGATAATCTGACGATTGGAAACCATGACATCGCCTATCGGAAGATCCCTTGTTGTTGGAAAAGCTCCTACGTCATTGCGAAGGAAAAGTACCACCTTCAAGCATGGTTGTCAAGAATCGCCCGCCAGTGGGGGCGTTTTTTCAGGAAATTGCGGAAGACTCGCTGGGCAATTTCATAACCATTCACGCAAGACATGCTGTTACAATCGGGATATCATGTCCACGAAAATCATTGCCGGCGCTGCCTCGGCCGATATCACCCCCGACGGTTCACAATTCCTCTTCGGCTATCCTCATGTTCGCCGCTACAGTACGGGAGTGCATGATCCGCTGCTTAGTTCCGCCTTGTATCTCTGCGATGGAACGACATCGTTGTTGTGGGTCGCCAACGACGTGATTTACATAAGCCGCGCCACTGCCCAACGTGTTCGCGAACGCATTGAAACCGAGACCGGCATCCCGGCATCCAATATAATGATCACGGCCACGCATACGCACTCCGGCCCTTTGACCGTCGATGTGTTGTGCTGCGAGTCCGATCCGGTCGTCCCGGAGACCGATCCACATTACATCGAGCAACTCGAAGGTGGAATCGTTCGGGCGGCAATCCGGGCATTTCAAAATGCGCGGCCCGCGGAGATTGGACTGACGATTGCCGACGGTTCATGTGTTGGCGGCAACCGCCATGACTCTGGGGGGCCGTCGAATCCGGAAGTGCCCGTGCTGGTCGTGCGCGATGAAAAGAATCGAATTCCCCTGGCGGCAATGCTCGTTTGTTCGATGCATCCGACAGTGTTGCACGAGGATTCGACGCTTATTAGCGGCGATTTTCCGGCCATGACACGGCAGTACCTCCAAAAAACAATTTTTGGCGACAACTGCCCCGTGCTTCATCACACGGGCCCCTGCGGCAACCAAAGCCCTCGACACGTCACGCGATCAAACACGTTTGACGAAGCGGCGCGGCTTGGCCGTCTGCTGGGGCAATCGGTTGCGGAAGCCGTGCAAGCGATCGACTATGTCGGGGATCTCGTGCTCAGATGCAATCGCAATTGGGTTGATTTGCCCGCGCGGAAGTATCCGACGGTTGAATTTGCCGAAGAGCAACTTGTTCGAGCGGCATCACGGCTTGATTATTTACGGAAATCGGCGGCCGATCCTCGCGAGATACGCACGGCGGAATGCGATTGGTTCGGCGCGGAAGAATTGGCGGTTTTAGCCCGTGCATCGGCTGCGGGGCGATTGCAAAAGGCCGTCGATTCGGTCATGCCGGCCGAGGTGCAACTCATGCGAGTTGGAACATGGGCATTTGTCGGTTGGCCGGGCGAGGCATTTGTTGAATTCGCACTCCAAGCCAAAACAGCGCATCGGAATTGCCATATTATCAGCATGGCCAATGGTGAATTGCAAGGCTATCTGGTTACCGAGGAAGCCGTTCGCTGGCATTGGTACGAAGCGAACAACTCCTTGTTCGCCAGTCCCCAAGCCGGGATGGCATTGCTCGATGCTTCGTTGACACTACTCGATAACCACGCGACAAGCCGATTGGTTTAACGGAATCGCAACATGGCGAAGATTCTGACAATCGATCTAGGTACGACCTTTTTCAAGACCGCCTTGTTTGATCGTGAAGGCCGGCTCTGCGATAGTTGCCGCCTTGCGCCGCCGATCCATGTTCCTCAGCCAGGCTGGATGGAGCTGCCGGTTCAGGCATTCATCGAGACCATTGCACGCGGCATCGCGGAACTTGGAAATCGTGCCGGCGATCATTTCCAAGATATTACGGCCGTGACGTTTGCCACCCAAACCAACAGTTTCGTATTGCTGGATTCCGATAATCGCCCTTTGACCCCGATCATCCTCTGGCCCGACGGGCGCGCAGCAGAGTTGGAGGCAGACATTGGCCGTCGATGCGATCTTCCGGCATTTACGGCCACTACCGGCATCCCCAAGATAAATTCTCAGTTCATGGTAGGCAAGCTCTTTTGGATACAACAACACATGCCGGAGATTTGGAACCACACGGTGAAACTGTGTCTGTTGAGTGACTATCTCACGTTACTATTCACGGGCAATCACGTCACCGAAGCGGGGGCGGCGGGATTAACAGGGCTTGTTGATATTCACAAATGCCAATGGTGGCCTGAAATGCTTGCCCAATTCGAAATGGATGAACGATGCTTGCCTACGATCGTCCGTGCGGGAACCGATCTGGGGCCAATCACGTCGCAAGCAGCCGAACAGTTTGGACTTCCCGGCAAGTGTCATTTCGTTGCAGGCTGCCTCGATCAGTACGCCGGGGCCATTGGAGCGGGCAATGTGGAGCCGGAAATCGTTTCGGAAACCACCGGCACCGTATTGGCTACCGTGCGCTGCAGTCGCCATGTCTCCTCCCCGCTCGGTTCCGATGTGTTTCAGGGGCCTGGATTTCGCGAAGGGACTTATTGGCGCATGGCCTTCGGCAATACTTCGGCCAATTTATTGCAATGGTATCAAAATCAATTGCCCAGCCATTGGGGATTTGAAGAATTGACCGCTCTGGCTGATTCGGTCGAACCTGGCGCGGAAGGACTTCGACTGGATGCCGATTTTGATCCGAATCGGTTCGATAGGGTTTTTAAGGGATTGACCGCGCAGCACACACGCGGTCATGCCGTGCGTTGCATTATGGAAGCGGTAGCCCAGGCACTGAAACAACAGGTTGCAGTTCTGTCGGACGATGCGAAGCTCTCGGAAATTCGCTGTGCAGGCGGCGCGGCTCGAAGCGATACGTGGCTGCAAATCAAGGCCGACATGTTAGGCATTGCCACCATGGCAACCTGCTGTTCCGAGCCCACAAGCCTTGGCGCAGCCATATTGGCCGAGGGGGCGATAACTGCGGAAGATATAGGCCGGATTGCCCGGCATTGGACCCGTTTGAAACAACCGCATCATCCCAACGCTGTGCGACATCTTCACTATCAGATGCTTTTTCCCTGAAGATCGCGACGAAGCCCCAGCCACCGTCGGATAAGCTGCCGAGACAGGGATATGCCTCTTATTATGTACTCGTTCTGATAGTTTCTCAACAACTCAGATAGATGGTTCCTCAGTGGCCAAGGACTTTTCCGTTCTCCTGGAAGGCAGAATAGCTCATCAGCATAGTAGTCTTAGCTATTGTCATGCCAGCCACATGTGTGGTTCGGCTTGACAATTCCAAGGAGCCCGATCAGACTAAAAGGTGGGGGATGTGTTCTGGTAGCACTCGCTGCAATGTTACGTTTCAAGCACCCATGTTGACGATTTGCCGCTCGGCGATTTTCTTGGTGTAAGAACGTTGTTTTTTTACTACCAAAGCATTCAAGTAGACAGTATATTTATCAGTGTGCTGTTGTTAAGCTAGTCTGACAGGATTATTCATCCTCCTACGTTTGTGTGCCTGGGGTGGGGTTGTTCTAGCTCGCGCGGATCGAGCTGGGCGCACATAATGCAACGCAAACGGCTGAAAACAATTGAATGAAGGGGACTTTGAGGTCACCCACGAGGACGGAGTCTACCGTGAGCTAGGCAAGCTTGGCAGCGGGGCCGCCGTACCGGCGGCCGCTAAACGATTGTGCAATCCGTGCACGTTCCGGGAGCTGTTAGCTCCCGGCTAGACTAAACGGTTGTGCAATCCGCGCACATTCCGGGAGCTGTTAGCTCCCGGCTAGACTAAACGATTGTGTAATCCGCGCACATTCCGGGAGCTGTTAGCTCCCGGCTATACTAAATGGTTGTGGATTTTGCGGTTCGCGGATAAACCGCCAAAATCCGTTACTGCACCCGCAATTCTCTTGTAATATGCTCCGATTCTGGTACGATGAGTTTGGGCCATGGTGGCTAGAATGCCACGGGTGTGAATAGGGCAGTTTCTATGCCGGCATGATCGTGTTATGAAAAACAAATCTTCGCGTATCGCAATCTATCCAGATCGCACAGGGTTCCTGTTTCGATCTCGACGCTCTTGTGGCGGCTTCACTTTGGTGGAAATGTTGGTCGTGGTGACGATTATCGGCATCCTGGCCAGTTTGATCACCGCTGCCGCCGTTGCCGCCCGCCGCCGGGCCAAAATCGCCGCCATCGTGGCCGAAGTCAGTCAGTTGGATATGGCCTGCAAAGCATATAAAGAGCGGTTTGGTGAGTATCCGCCGGATGGCTTGGACGTTGACACAACAAAACGTCATCTTCAGAAAGCTTTTCCGCGATGGGATTCCACAACGTATCCTTTATCAACATACGTTCCGTGGTTGAATTCTAGCAACAACGTGAATCCGTTTCGCACGTTAGTTTTTTTCCTTGGCGGAATGTTTAACTCAGACGGTAAACTAATTGGATTCAGCGCCAATCAACTAAATCCATTTGATACGACCAGTGCCAACCGCATTGGGCCGTTTTACGAATTCGATCCCCTGCGTTTAGGCGCAGTTAATTCATCTTTTACAGTTGCTTCGGGAGATAGATATCGGTATTGGCAACAAGGTTCCAGTTATGCAACAAAGGCCGGTGGCAATGGTATGGTCTATTTACGCGCCGAGAATGGAAATTATTAC
>CAYWGR010000072.1:0-25689 GCA_964458015.1 uncultured Planctomycetaceae bacterium | reverse complement strand
CCGTGGGGGCCCGCCACCCCGCCCTACGCTTTTCCCAAAGTCAACAATTGATTGGCCCTGTCCTAGCACCCCGCTGCAATGGAAACGATCCGTTGCGCGGCCAACGCCCCCCCCTATCGGACCCACACTGCGAGTTTGACTCCCCCTTCCGTCGGCCTATAGTTCTCAGAGGGCCGCTTGGGCGGAGATTATGCGCAACCATTCTCAAAAAAACAATTTCCGGCATCAAAAACCACCACGCGGCTTCACTTTAGTCGAAGCCACCGTGGCCATCGCGCTGACGGCAATCGCCGGAAGCGTGCTGCTGCTGGGAACCACTTCGTCGCTTCAAAACACCGACGACTCCATGCGGCGCACCATTGCCTACGGCATGGCCCAGCAGTTGATGGACGAGATCATGGGCTGCCGCTATATGGAACTCGGCAGCAACGCCACCGATACGACCCTAGGCCCCAATTCAACGGAAAAGGCCGCCGGCACGCGCGAGCTCTTCGACGACATCGATGATTTCAACGGCTATCGTTGCCAGCCGCCCAAGGATATGTACGGCGTTGCCCTGGGCGCCGACAACGGCCAGGGTGGGAAACGTTATCCCAACTTCCAATGCCCCACCAACTTTCTGCAAAACTGGCGTCAAGAGGTAGACGTCTACTACATCAGCGAGAACAACCTGACCAGTGCATTATCCTCCGGTCAAACGAGCGATTATCGTGCCGTCGAAGTGCGGATCATGTACGTCGATCCCCAACGCGGTTCCACCGAATTAGCAAAAATCCGCCGCGTGGTTGCCATCAACAATGCCACTGTTTTATCCATTAACTAAACGTCAATCGTCATGCCCTCGCCGGGCCATGACCCTACTCGAACTCATGATCGCCATGTCGATCATGCTGATGGTCGTCGGTGCGCTCGGTGGTTTGGCTCGAACCGTCCAGCAAAGCTTCGAGTATAGCGAAGGCTACGGCGCCGCCACCCAACACGCCCGGGTCGTGCTGGACCGTATCACCAAAAACGTCAGCGAGGCTACGGCCAATATCAACTTCCCCGGCTGTATCGTCGTGACCGAGACGGTCAACTCCTACCGTTACCCCGATACGCTCGTGGTCTGGCGTCCAAGCGGAACGGCGTCAGCCCCCACGGGCTTGCCGCTTTACAGCGAGTTGGTAGTTTATTGCCCCCACCCTAGCTACCCTAATCAACTCGTTGAAATAACGGCTCCCTCCGATACGCGCACAGTGCCGGTCATCACGAATGAATCCTCGTGGCAGACCGAACTGGCAACCTTGAAAAAAGCCTCCACGTCGAAGATCGTCGTTTTAACCAAACTGTTGCGATCTTGCTTGACCACCTCGGCAACCACGGGAACGACTTCCGACTATCGCGGCGATGTTCGATTTGAAATGCGATTGCGTCCTTCCGCTGCGGATTGGGCCAGCTATACGGCCGGCAGCGTCACATGGTCGAATTTGCCCTGGGTACAAGGCGTCTACGGCCCCAAGGCCGGACTTCGCCAAACCTGGATTCGCATGGAAATGCAACTCGTGCCCGGTGCCGATTGGGTCGCCTCGGATCCCAATACCGCGGTAGCCGTGCCTTTTTTCGGCTCCGCCGCCTTGTACTACAATTTGACGCATCCATGATGATGTTATCAACGAATCATCGAAATCTAAAAAGACCAAGATCGCGCCGCGGCATGGCGATCCTCATGGTGTTGTTGCTGTTGTCGCTGACCCTGGGTCTCTGCTATGCCGCAATGCGCAGCCAAAGCACGATCAGCACCATCCAACGCAACGCCGACCGCGGCGCCTCCGCACGCCAAGCCGCCATGACCGGTCTCAGCATCGCCCTGAAAAAAATGCACCAAAACAATTGGGGCGGGGTCGATGCCTCGGTCTCCGGCATACTCAGCGACACCGAAAGTTTTTTGGTCACCTTCTCCACCGGCGATCCGCGTTTGACCTCCTCGGACAACGATTATCCCTATCGCGTTACACTGCTCTCGACCGGATACGCCGTCGATCCCAACCAGGCGACAAGCATCGCCAGCCACAGTGTGCAGGCCGTCGTCCAACTGATTCCGCGCGCTCTGACGACCGAGCCCTCGGATTGGTCGAACATGATGAATTTCACCTTTTTTCAATACTCCTCGGGTATTTTTTTATGGGATCCGCCGGGACGGATCGAAGGCCCCGTTCGCATACAACTTCTGTTTCTTCCCGCTTGGAACTACTCGTGGTGGGGTGACCCGCGCAATCAGTTTCTCAAGGATCTCAATGCCATGTATTTGGCGAATGTCGGCGATTATCGGCCGTTCAACGGCACGGTGTCGCTTCCGACCACAATCCATTCGCTCTTCCCTATCCCTACCATCATGACGACCTTGAACTCACACCTGGGCATCTCAACCACGAATCTAAGCGAAAAGGATATCACAAGCATCTCATTCCCCAGCTCAATGTCGACCTATCGACTTTATCCCGGGGGAAAACTCTATGCCTTCGAAACGCTTAGCTCGACCCTGAATACCGTTGCCAAAAGCGCCGCGCCCGCGACAAACCCCGCCGGCCTGTTCACATGTAACGGCAACCTAACGATCGGAAATAATGTGTCGATCGCCGGCACCGTCTTCACCTCGGCCAGCAGCGGCGGACGCATCACGTTGTCCGGCACCGGCATTTCCATAACCCCTGTTGCACTCCCCGCTCTACAGGGCGAGTCCGCAAATGTCCAGTTGCCCGCCGCCGTTTCCGGCGACGACTTCATCGTCAGCTCCGGCGCCAACGCTTCCGTTACAGGCGTCGTCGCGGTAAAAGACTCTTTCTCGATCGACTCGGACGACGACACGGACATCACCTATACGCATCAAGGCAAGTTGATCGCGGAAAACGTGTCCTTTAACCCCAGAACCAATTGGAACGGCAAACAAACCGCTTGGTGGATCGCCCAATACATTGCCTTTGACAACCAAAAAGACCACAAAACCGGCATCAAATACTTCCCCGTGTATCTGCAAAAGAAATTCTCTCTCAATTACGATCCAAAAATAAAAATCACCCCCGATCCCACCTCCTACCGCTACCATTGGCATAACCCGCAAAATACGTCGATCTATACCGCCTCGACCGCCGACGGCGGACTGCGGTGGGATCTTTTGTATTGGACCGAAAAGCTATAGTACAGCGAATGCCAACCGCTGAAATCCCGATATCAAAAAGAATGTAGAACGCCTCTGGTTTTCGACGTTCGTCATCTCAGTTTCGTCATTCCTGCACAAGGTCATTTAATTTCCGAGGATCCAAAACATGCGAAAAAGCAGCTTCGCCCTCTTGCTCACCGCCAATGTCCTTTTTTATTGCGTGCTAAGCTTTTATCAGACGGGCGCCGCCCAAAACAGCGCGCCGCGCCCCACCATTGCCAACCCCGTGCAACAGCGCGAGGATATGATTGCGCAACTTGAAGACATTAAAACATTGCTCAAGGAGCAAAATGCCTTGCTCAAGTCGGGGCAAGTGAAAGTGATTGTCACCGAATTGCCCAAGAATTGACCACAAGCTCCCATGCCGCGCCGCCCTCCCGCATCCGCCGGATTCACCTTGATCGAATTGCTGCTGGTGGTGGCGATTATCGGCATCCTCGTGGCCATTGTCTTGCCTAGTTCGCAACCGGCCGTCTACGACCAACTTCGATCCACGGCCGAGATCGTTTCCTCGCATCTGGCCTACGCACGAAGTTTGGCCGTTGCGAACAATAGCAAATACAGTATTACCTTTGATATAAACGGAAACAGGTTTGCATTAAAACATAGCGGTACAAGCTCAACGCTCGCGAAATTGCCCAAAACGCCGTTCGCTTTGTCAAGCGATACCGCCGAGCAACAGTTCCTGGATTTAGATGACATCCCGCACGTCGGGCCAACCGTCCGATTGGCCGGCGCTGCCACGATCGGCACGACTTCGGAAACAGCCGCCTCGATCGAGTTCGGCCCCCTGGGCCAAACCACCAGCGGCGATCCGACAACGATCTGGCTCATGGCCGGTAGCGGTGACAACAAAAAATACATAACCATCGTCGTGAATCCCGTAACAGGATTGGCGGAACTAGGCGACTACGCAAGCACCGGTCCGCCCTCGGAAATCACGCAAATAACAAATTAGCACATCCAGGATAGCCAATGAACCGAAGCCGACCATCGGGAGGCTGAAAAACGGCAAAAAATGTCGCCTAACAGATCAGCATCAACCTAGACATCAATAAAAGCTGTGGAGCAGGCAGCTCGCCTGCACCATCCAGCAATTACGTATAGAGACGACACCTATGGTCAATATCCTCCCCAGCCATCGTTGCAGCCCCATCGGCCTCGACATCGGTAGCCGATCGGTAAAACTGCTGCAATTCGATGCCGCGCGAACGACGATCCACGACGCGGCCCGCTGGGATTTACCCGCCGAACCGGCCGCCAACGCCGACCGCCAGGATGAGCGAGTCATCGATGCAATCCATCACGCCCGCGAAGGACGCAACTTCCGTGGTCGCGACGCCGTCCTCTGCCTGGGCGCCGGCAGTCTTTTCGCCCAGAACATTCGCGTGGCCCAAGCCTCGGGCGATGAACTGAAAAAAATCGTGCAATTCGAGGCCGCCGGCCGCTTGCCCTTTGCCAGCGAAGAGGCTGAATTCCGCTTCATCGAGGCCGACGACGTGAAACAAGGCGACACCGTTCGCCGCGAAGTCATTCTCTTGGCTTGCCACAAACCCTCGATCGACCGCCTGCTCGGAGTGGCCGAAAGGGCCGGACTTCGCGCCGTCGCCATCGACGTGGAACCGACCGCCGTCTTGCGATGCTACATCCGGCAGTTCCGACGCGACGAAGACCAGCAGCGAAGAATGATGATGGTCAACGTGGGCGCTTCGAATACAATGGCCGTCATCTCGCGCGGCTCCGATACCATGTTCATCAAATACATCGACATCGGCGGACGACATTTCGATGAAGCCGTCGCTCGCAATCTGAAGATGACGCCGGCCGACGCCGCGGCCTTGCGCCGGCACAACGGCGACCGACGCGCCGATCAACGCGATCCCGAAATCGCCCGGAGCATCACCGAGTCGGTAAGACCCGTCCTCGACAAACTAACGCACGAATTATCCCTGTGCCTGCGTTACTATAGCGTCACATTTCGCGGCCAGCCGCTTGCCCAAATCATCCTCGGCGGCGGCGAAGCTTCCGACGCGCTCTCCGAATGGCTGGGCACGCATCTCGATATCCCTTGCGAAACCGGCAACCCCTTGCGCCCGTTTGAAAAAGCAACGGCCGCCGGCCGAGCAAGCCAATGGGACGTGGCCGCCGGCTTGGCGCTGCGAGAAACGAAATAACATGAACGACATAGATTTCCTACCCTCTGAGTATCGAGAAAAACACGAGCGGCGCCAGTCGCAGCCCTGGCAGGCGTTCGTGGCCGTCGCCATCGTCGGCCTCGTCGTCACGGCCGCCGTCGTGCAGCATTATCGTCGCCAATTCGTCAAGTGCGATTTGGCCATGATTACCCCCGTTTACGATTCCGCCGTCGAACAGCAAAATCGTTTGGCCAATGCCCAAAAACAGTTGGAAGCCGCCAAGGCAAACGCGGAACTTTATACCTACTTGCGTAATCCCTGGCCCCGCTCTCAATTGCTCGCGGCTTTGATCGCCCCCCTGCCCGACTCGATTACCTTGCAGGAAATCCAAATTCTTCGCGAACCCGCGCCGGTTGCCCCAGCCCCCGGAACGCCCCCCGAGCCCGCCAAAGCCCCGACCGACGCCAAGGCCGAAGCCGATCGCATCAAGGCCTTGCCGCCCGCCGCGCGCGACCTTATGAATCTTTCGAACAAACTGAATCCCATGCAAACCACCATCGTCCTGGTCGGAACGGCCAACGAAATCGCCCCCCTGCACCGTTACATCGGCGACCTGGACGCAAAAGAAATTTTCGAAAAAGCAGAACTCGATTGCATCAATCGCATCGACAACGACAAACTCGGCGGCGGTCTCCATTTCCGCGCAATCCTGACCGTCCAACCCGGCTACGGCCAGCCCGGCGGTCCCACACAACCCATGAAAGAAACCGTTGCCCAAACCAAACGATAGCGAATTGTGAAAAGTATTATTTCAGCCGTTTGCAACAAAACCGTTTTTCTCTGCCCCCTGACCTCTGACCTCTGAACCCTGACCCCTAACCCCTGAACCATCGCCCATGTCATCCGCCTTTCGACAAAGCAGTTGGATCGTCACCCTGTCGCTGGCCGCGATTGCCGTCGTCTATATGACGATAGTGTGGATGCCCGGTCGCAAGGCCATCCTGGAAATGCAGTCGCAAATCGACGCCAAACGTACGTTCCTAACACAATCCACAACCCAATCCGCCGCCCTGCTGGGAATTCAAAAGGAACTGGATCGCACCAAAACCGTCGTAACCCAATGGGAAAACGCTGCTCCCAAGAAAAAAAACCTCGCCAAACTCTTCGGAACCATCGACTCCCTGGCCAAAGACGCCCATCTGGCCGTCAGTCGATTCGACCCGCAACCGTTTGTTCTCCACGAGAAACTGCGCGAAATTCCGCTCGCAATCAAATGCTCCGGCTCCTTTGCCGAGATTTTCAACTTCATCCGTCAGGTTGAAAGCTTGCCCGTGGCACTTTGGGTCGATTCCCTCCGAATCGAACGACCTTCACAAGATGGCAAAAATACGGAGTGCGAGGTAAGCCTGGTTGTATTTTCCAATAATTCCTAGATTTCCGATTACGCAATACACATAAATCAACCGATAAACGGAGGTGCCACGAAAGAGCGCATGATTTGCGCTTCAAGTGGCAATAAAAAGTGAATATAGGAAAACTAGGCAAAAAGATAAAACGCGAAGCCTCCGCCAGCCCCAAGAAAGCCGCCTTCTTAGGATTGGCCACACTCGTGGCAGTCTATTTTTGGATGCCGCTGGTTTGGGGATGGATCGCCAAGGGCAACAAGAACATGGTCTCTGCAACCGTCAATTCGAGTGCGACGCCAACGGCACCCGCCATGTCGGTTGCCGCGTCCCCAATTGCCCCGGCTGCAACACCAGACGCTTCCGTTAAAAAGGAATCCGCAAAACAACTGTCCTGGCAGCAAACGGCTCAGTGGATCGATCAAGATCCGCGGACAAAGCCCGCCGCCAGGCTCCCGATCCTGCGAGATCCTTTTACTGCTCCCATCGCCGTCCAGCAGGCCAAATCGAAGTCTCAGGAAAAAGCCAAGCTGAAACTGCCCACGATTTCACCCGAAGCAGCCGGCTTAGTCCTCACGGGCACCATCGTCGGCCCCCAACGTAGCATCGCACAAATTAGCGGCAAACCCTATGCGGTGGGACAAACGATTCAACCGCTTTCCACAAAACAAAAAGATATTGCCGGCATCACTTTTCAACTGGTCGAAGTAACCCAGCGCCATGCCGTCTTGGAAACCGATGGCCAACGCTATGAACTATCCATTCCCGAACCCGGTAAGAGCGGAAAAATGGAGTTGACCGGAACCCGAAACAAACACCTAGTCCCTAATCCCTAGTCTCTAGCCCCTAGTCCCTAATCTCTAGTCCCTAATCTCATCCTTCTTTGGCGTCACGGAAGACCCATGAAGACCACCGGCCGTCTAACATTGATCGGAGTATTCGCCTTCGTAGGCGTTGGGTTAGCCATTTGCGTGGGCATGTCGGCCAATAGCGTTCCATTGGATCCGGCCGCAAAGACAAACGATCTCGCAGCCGTGGTCCATCTGGATAAAGAAAAGCAACCTTCCAAGAAGGAAGCTCCGCCACAGCCTTCGGCTCCCATATCCGCGGTTGTTCAAGAAACAGCTCAGAAAACCATCGCCGAAAGCCCAACCCTGGTTGCACCCGGTTTGCTCTACGCCCAGCAGGCCACCCCCAAAACAGACAAAGGGGCCTTGCCCGCCGTCATGGATCTAGTGCGCAAAGGGCTCACCGGCAACGCACAGCAATCGCCAACGCTCGAACAAATTCCCACGCCGCGCCCCAGGGCATCCGTCAACGGCGAAGGTGACGGCCGTCTAAGCATCCACATCTACGATGAAGACATCCGCAAGGTTCTCGATCTTCTAAGCGAACAAGGACATTTCAACATCCTGGCCAGCAAGAATGTCGAGGGCAAAGTCTCCGCCTCCCTGAACGGCGTCGATATCGACAGCGCCTTGCAAGCCATTCTCAAGTCCACGGGTTTCGTCTCGCGACGCGAAGGCAATTACATCTTCGTCGGCACGCCCGACGACTTCAACAACATTGAACAAGGCCTTGACCGCGTCGCCACGCGCGTCTACCGGACGAATTATGTCACGGCCACGGAACTGAAAACGCTGGTCGCGCCTCTGTTGACCGACAAAATCGGCATCGTCAGCATTTCCACGCCCGCCGAAAGCGGCATCGGCACCAACGACTCCACCGCCGGCGGCGACAAGTTCTCGGGCAACGAGGTTCTCGTCGTCCGCGACTATGGCGCGGTGCTAAGCCAGATCGACCAACTCGTCTCCGAGGTCGACGTTCGGCCCTTGATGGTTTCCATCGAAGCCATGATCCTGAGCGTGAAACTTGACGACACCAACAAGTTCGGCGTCAATTTCCAATTGCTGAAGAACAATCCCAACATCAAATTCGGCCTTGGATCGCCTGCAAGCTCCCTTGCCGACGTCAAATTGGACGGCGGTCTGAAATTCGGTTTCCTTGACGGCAATCTGGGGGCGTTTCTCAACGCATTAGAATCAATCGGCGACACGAATGTCGTTGCCAATCCTCGCCTGACGGTGCTGAATAAGCAGCGTGCGGAAATTCAAATCGGCGAAAAGAAAGGTTACATCAGCCAAACCGTTACCGAAACCAGTTCGACGCAAAGCGTCGAGTTCCTCGACATCGGCGCCCAACTCCGATTGCGTCCCTTCATTTCCAGCGACGGCATCATCCGCATGGAAGTGCATCCCGAACTTTCGGACGGCGAAGTGATACTGGAAGGCGATTTCACGCTACCCAACAAAAGGATCACCCAAGTCACGACGAACGTCATGATTCGCGACGGCTGTACCGTCATCATCGGCGGACTCATCAAAGAGCAACTGACCAACACCACCACGCAAGTCCCGTTCTTCGGCAGTTTGCCCGTCGTGGGAATTGCATTTCGCCAAACCACCGAAACAACCGAACGCCACGAAGTCTTGGTTCTGATCACGCCACGAATCGTTTATGAGCCCGGGAGTTGCAAGGAAGGCAAGCAGGGCGCGTGCGAATTCCTGCGACGCCAAAGCACCTATGCCGAAAAGATGAGCCCCTTCGGCAAACGATCCATCGCCCGCCGCTATTTCCGATTGGCCGAAGCCGCCTATGCCGAAGGACACAAGGACCGCGCCCTGCGGTTGATCGAAATGTCGGTCCAATTTGATCCTTTGGATCGTTCTGCCCTTGAATTGCGGAGCGAGATCTGGGCAGACAAACCCCATCAACCCGGTGGAGAGACCGCTGCCGAAAACTCGCCGACCGATCTGCTTGAAAACCAAACCATGCCCGATTGGATCATCAGCGATCTGGAAAATGCCGCCCCGGCGCCGCCTGTTCCGCAACATCCCCTGGACCCCGGCACTCCCGGCCGACACACTGATCTGGTTCGCCCCAAGGTGCTGCAATGAAGTATGCGATCGCTTTGATTGGCGTGGCAATGCTATCCACCACCTCACTGGTCGGCTGCGCGGGCATGCACCTGCCGAAAACCGTGACCCAAGGCGATGTCACGCCAAAACGCGAACAACGCAACAAGGAATTGGTCGATCATTTCGAGCAGAAACGCGATTTTGCCGAATTCGAAGCAGCCAAATCACGTTGGAACGAACAAGGCGATGCCAAAGGGTGCCGTGAAGCATTGGATAAACTGCTCGCCAGAAATCCTTCCCACCGCGAAGCGCGGCTTCTCATGGCCGAGCTGCTTCTATCCCAAATCAATCCGCAGGAAGCATATCAACACGCCAAAGCCGCGATAGACGCTTACCCCAACGACGCCCAGGTCCATTTTACGATGGCGATGACGCTTGAAGCCCAGGGCAACATGCAAGACGCCCTCGGCTACTATGAGCGCGCCATGAAAATAGAGCCCCAAAACGAGGCCTATTCCGCAGCTTACCAATCCGCGCGCGAATCAGCCGGCGGCGGATTGCAAAAACCGCAGGCCGTAACCCTCCAGAACATCCAACCCTTCGACAACGCACCCGTGGAAACCGTGGCTTATACCGCTCCGGCGACCGGTTCGCCCGATCGTGCCAATTGGAACGGAAATAACAATCCTGTCGAATTTGCCGGTATTGCCGAAAATGACCCCGCCGTCGAGCATCTCCGAAACGGAATGACGAGCCTGGCCCAGGGCTCTTCCCCCGCCGCCCTCGACTCTTTCCGCCGAGCAGCCGCCACTAATCCGAATAATCCGCAAATCCTGCTCGCCGCAACCGGGGCCGTCCTCCGAGCAAACCGCCCCGACCTAGCCGTTGAAATCCTCACTCCGGGGACCAAGCAATTCCCCAACTCCGCCGCAATCTACCGCATGTTAGGTGTCTCTTACTACCGAATGGGTGATTACAAATCATCCCAAGTTGCACTCCAGCAAGCACTTTCGTTGGACAAGTCGAGTGCGCTATCCTACCTTTTAATGGGATGTACGTTGGCCAAACTCGGTCAGAACGAGGCGGCGGAATCACATTTCCGCCAGGCTCGCGCTCTCGATCCGAAGTACAAGGTCGTCCGTTAGCCTTTGTCGGCATCTACCGATAACCGCCTTTGTCATCCTGCTTGAATCAAAGAATCCAAAGCCCTGCGCTGAAGATCCTTGGCGGCGTCCATAGGGACGAAACTGTTTTCTTTACGTTAGGATTTCATGAACGACTCGAAGACGGAAAAACTTCTGATCAGCGTGATGCTTGCTCTTGTGGCCTGTTTATGCATTGCCTGGGCCGCGGGATTGATCGTTCACGATCAGTGGTGGCAGCTTCGCACAATGATTTTGTTGTTCGGATTGGTGCTCATCAGCGGCGCCGCACTGGTGCTCCGGCATAAAAGCAAGCAAGAAAGCCGCCTCGCCGCCCGCCATTTCGAAGCCCTCTGGCGTCTCGACACCCAGGGCATGTACACCGATTTGAACATGCCCGATCTGCCTCCGCTTTCGCCGAGCAACCCTTGGTATGAATTGGTCGATAAGGTCCGCTCGACGATCATGAAGCTGTACCAGCGGATCAACGATTTGGAACAATCCCGCGCACCCTTGGAAGTACGCTGCCACAGGGCCATTGCTGAAGCCCGGCAAATCCGCCAAATACTCTCGGGACTCTCGGATCCCCTATTGGCTATCGACAATTACGATGAGTTGATTTTGGCCAACCCCAGCGCCGAGCAACTGTTCCACATCGAATCCGCCAAGACCGAAACCAGGGCAATCGCCCAACTTGTTCACTGCCAAAAGCTCCTCCATCTGCTGACGACCACCCGGCAACGAAAACTGGACGTCGCGCGCACCGATGAAGTCGAAATACCGGATGCCGCGGGGCAATCGCATTGGTACAGGGCCACGGCGATAAAATTGGGCGCCAAAAACGAACATGAAAAAGCCGAAAACGCCTCCGAGGGCGCCGTGGTCGTGCTCCGCGATATCGGCGACCAAAAAGCCCTGCAAAGACGAAACGCCGAATTCGTTTCCTCCGTCAGCCACGAAATGAAAACGCCCCTGGCCGGCATCAAGGCCTATGTCGAGCTGCTCGCCGACGGCGACGCCGAAGATGAAGAAACCCGCGAGGAATTCCTCTCCGTCATCAACGGCCAAACCGATCGCCTCCAACGGCTCGTCGATAATCTGTTGAATTTGGCCCGAATCGAAGCAGGCGTCGTAAGCGTCAGCAAGCAGCATCGCTCGTTGAACGAACTGCTCGACGAAGCCTTGCATGTCGTTCAGCCCTCCGCCGAAAGCAAAAGTATCCAACTGGTCAACGAACTCAGCCCGCTCTACCTGGGCGTACTGGCCGACCGAGACATGCTTTTGCAGGCCGCCATCAATCTGCTTAGCAACGCCATCAAATACACGCACCCCGGCGGCCAAGTGACCCTCCGCAGCCGCATGAGCGACGGACAAGTGCGATTCGAAGTCCAAGACACCGGCGTCGGACTCAGCGAGGACGATTGCCAACGCGTTTTCGAAAAGTTTTATCGCGTGAAAAAAGACAAGGAGATGGCCCAAGGCACGGGCCTCGGCTTGCCGCTGGCCAAACATATCATCGAGGATGTGCATGGCGGAAAACTGACCGTGGAAAGCATTTTGGGAAAAGGCAGCACTTTTATCGTCACATTGCCTTGCACCGGTCAAACCGGAGCAAGGGACTAAATAATAGAGAGGCTATTTACCTGCATTGTTTTTTCATTTCTTATACCCCTTCGAGTGATGCCATGAGTAAACACATCCTGCTGTGCGACGACGAGATTCACATCCTCCGAGCGGCCGAATTCAAGCTGAAAAAAGCCGGGTACGATGTTCGCATCGCCGGCGACGGTCAAGAAGCTTGGGAAGCCATCCAGGAACGAAAACCCGACATCTTAATCACCGACTATCAAATGCCGCGACTCGACGGGCTGGGACTCGTGCAAAAAGTGCGTGAAAACCCCGCAACGGCCGATTTGCCCGTCTTCATGCTGACGGCCAAAGGCTACGAGCTTTCGCACGACGATCTTGCTGCTAAATGGAACGTCATGGCCGTCATCGCCAAACCCTTTAGCCCCCGCGAACTTTTGCAGCGAGTCAACAGCGTACTCCAAGAAGAAGCCGTCACCGTTTAACAAGCAGCCCTAACTACTAACCGACAACCATGAATCTGCCTTCGGAAATTTTCGGCGACGTTATCGTGGTCCATACGCCCGAGGAACTCGGCGCCGAGCAGTGCGAAGCGTTTGAATCGTGTGTTGCCAACTTAGAGCGGCAAAATGTCGTGTTCGACGTCGATTCCACCGAACTCCTCGACAGCAAGGGGCTTACCGCTTTGCTGAACGTCCAAGATAAGCTCCGCGATGCCGGTGGGGAATCGAAAATCGCTTCCACGAACCTGACAAACCGAAAGATCCTCGAAATCACCCGACTCGACCAGCAAATCGAAGTGTTCGACAATGTGGTCGATGCCGTGAAAAGTTTTCACTAGGAGTTTTTTACCGCATCTTTCCCAAAACCGCGGGTGCCATGCCCACGATTATCGTGGGCATGACTCCCCGCTTACCCGCAACCTTCGACCTTCCATCCCCTGACCTCCGCCCATGCCCACCGCCACCTTTACTCCCCGACGCCTCGGCAGTCTGCTGATCGACAAGGGCTACATTACGCCCGGCGATTTGCAGGCCGCGCTCGAGCATCAAAAGCAGGAAGGGCGAAAGAAACTGCTCGGGGAAATCCTCGTCGAACTCGAATATTGCACCGAGGACCAGGTGGTTGAGTGTTTGGCCTATGAATACGGCGTGCCCTATGCCAAACTCGATGCACGGCTCTTCGATATCAAAATCGTCGATATCTTGCCGCGCGAGTATATCGAAAAAAATCTCGTTCTCCCCCTGTTTCTGGTCCGCGGCATATTGACCGTCGCCGTTTCCGAACCGTCGAACCTGTTCTTAATCGATGAGATTCGAGGGCTAACCAACACCCAAGTCCAAATCGTCGCCGCCAGTCCCAAGGACATTCGGCGGATGATTACGACGCTGCCGAATTCCAAAGTCTTCGTGATCGACGATATCATCGAGGATTCCGACACGGCCGACGTCACCTTGATCGAAGAGGCCATCGAGGACATCGGCGATGTCGAGGAAATCGCGGGCCAATCGCCCATCATCCGGCTTGTGAACTATGTGATATTCAACGCCGTGAAAGAGGGCGCCAGCGATATCCATATCGAGCCCGCCGAACGCTGTATGAGAGTCCGCTACCGGATCGACGGCCGGTTGCACAAGGCTCTCGAAGTGCCGCAGCATCTGCTGAATGCCGTGACAAGCCGAATCAAAATCATGGCCGGCATGGATATCAGCGAACGACGGCTACCGCAGGACGGCCGCGTCCACGTAATGCTCGAAGGCCGGAAAATCGACCTCCGCGTCAGCACTTTCCCCGCAACCCACGGCGAAAAAACGGTCATCCGCGTCCTCGACACACGCGCCGTCTCGTTGAATCTCGAAGACCTTGGATTTGCCGAAGATATTTTAAGCGTCTTGCGGCAAAACATCCAAGCGCCCAACGGTATTATTCTTGTGACAGGTCCGACCGGCAGCGGTAAATCCACAACCCTCTACGCGGCGCTGAACGCCATCAGCTCGATGGAAAACAACGTCTGCACCGTCGAAGATCCCATCGAATACCATCTGCCGTTGATCAACCAGTTCCAGGTGCAGACAAAAATCGGCATGACGTTCTCCAAGGCCTTGCGCACATTGCTGCGGCAAGATCCCGACATCATCATGGTCGGCGAAATCCGCGACGAGGAAACCGCCCGCACCGCCATCCAGGCCGCCTTGACGGGCCACTTGGTCTTCAGCACGCTGCACACGAACGACGCCTGTTCCGCCATCACCCGGCTGATTAATATGGGCGTCGAACCGTATCTGATCGGCGCGGCATTGAACATGGTCCTAGCCCAGCGCCTGGTCCGTCGCATCTGCGCGAAGTGCCGCGCCGTCTACGAACCGCCGCGCACGATCCGCAAAGCTCTCGAACGCATGGGCCATGAATTCCCCGAATACTACAAAGGCATGGGCTGCAAGGCCTGCCGAAACACCGGATACAAAGGACGCCTCGGCGTCCACGAACTATTGGTCGTCAGCGATGAACTGCGCGACATGATCGTCGCCGATCCCACCATCGGCAATCTGCGAAAAATCGCCCTCCGCGACAACATAATCACCCTGGCCCACGACGGCTTCCGAAAAGTCCGCGAAGGCATCACTACCGTTGAAGAGATTTTCCATATCGTCGGCGACATTTCCACCATACCAGCAACCTAAATACAAAACATTCATACCTGAGACCGTTCTACACAAAATTCGAGCTAGGTTCATGGCAACGTCTTTCCAATATCGCGTCCGAGATCCGATGGGAAACATCCACACGGGGAGCATCGATGCTGCCTCGGTCGAGGATGCCTCGCAACAACTCCGCCGCGACGGTTTCCATATCCTCGAAATCGACGAGGAAAACGACGAAGGACTCTTCCCCAAACGAGTCTCGAAAACCGATCTGATCTACGTCACCAGCCAATTGGCCATCATGGTCGATACCGGCATCACCCTCTCCACGGCCCTGGCCGGAATCGTCGACCAAGAGTCGAACCCGACCCTGCGCCGTATCCTGAAAGACCTCAAGGAACAGGTCGAGGGCGGACAAGATTTTTCCGCGGCCTTGTCCAGACATCCCAAGCATTTCGATAAAACCTATGTCTCGCTCGTCAAAGCAAGCGAAGCCACAGGCTCGCTGGGCCCCATGCTCAACCGCATCGCCACCTACCTGCGGAAGGAAATGGAAACCCGATCGAAAGTCCGCGCGGCAATGGCCTATCCGATGGTCATGATGGTGCTGGCAACCGGCGTGACCATCTTCCTCCTAACCTACATTCTTCCCAAATTCACGCCCCTGTTTAAGTCGAAAGGCACCCAGTTGCCCAAGCCGACCATCCTGATGATGACCCTTTCCGACGCCATGTTGCACCACTGGTATCTCTGGCTGCTGGGCGCCGCGGCTCTCGTGGCCGGCTTCCTCTACGGACGAACCACCCCCGTCGGCCGCCAATGCATCGATTGGCTGAAAATCAATACCCCCATCATCGGCCCCATGTTTCGCAAAGTCACGATCAGCCGCAGTATCCGAACCCTGGGCACGATGTTGGCCAGCGGCGTGCCGGTCATGGAAGCCATCCGTCTGGCAGGCGCCGTCTCCTCGAACTACTTCTACGAACAGCTCTGGCAGAAAGTCCTCGATGAAGTCGCCGGCGGAAAACGCATCTGCGAAATCCTCCAAGGCAATCCCCTGTTCCCCAAAGTTTTAGTGCAAATGATCGCCGCCGGAGAAGACACCGGCAAACTCGATCAAGTGCTCGAAAAAGTCAGCACCTACTACGACGGCGAAGTGGAAACCTCGCTCAAAGCCACCACCAGCCTCATCGAACCGATTATGATCAGCATGATGGGCGTCGTCGTGGGCACGATCGGACTGGCATTGATGTTGCCCATCTTCAGCCTCAGCAAGCAACCCTGATTCTCCTTCCCCACCACCGACATGGATTGTCCCACAGCCGATAAGGATTGAAACGTATGACGGCAATGCAAGACAGTGATAACGACGCCTCGAAACCCCAGTCAACCGATCTCGGCTGTCCCGTCACGGAAAACAGCAGCCAAGCCCCGACCGCCGACTTGCCCAAAAACCCTCCACGCCGGTTTTCCTTCACCGTCGCGGCCATTTGTGCATTGCTGGTGCTGGCCGTCGCATTGGTTTTCGGCCAAACCCTCGGCCACGATTTTCTCAACTACGATGATAACTGGTGCGTTTATGAAAACCCCATGGTCCTCATGGGCCTAACCGAAAACGGGTTCCTCTGGTCGCTCACCGGAACCGGAGAAGGCTGCATGTGGGGACCTGTTACGTGGTGGTCGCACATGCTCGACTGCCAACTCTACGGGTTGAACCCGCGGGGACATCACCTCACCAACGTCTTACTCCACTGCCTCACGACCATTGCACTGTTCCTGGTGCTTCGCCGAATGACCGGCAACCTTTGGCCTAGCGCAATGGCGGCCGCCCTCTTCGCCGTTCATCCGTTGCATGTCGAATCCGTCGCCTGGATCGCCGAACGCAAGGGCCTGCTCGGCGGTTTATTCTTCGTCCTGACTCTCGGCGCTTATGTCCGCTACGTCCAACGTCCTTTCTCAAAAGGCAATTATTTCGCAATCCTGCTGTTTTTCACCCTCGGCCTAATGTCCAAACCCGTGTTGGTCACGCTCCCCTTCTTAATGCTGCTGTTGGATTATTGGCCCCTGAAACGACTGGGTTATTTCAAAACCGCCGTAACCGCGGAGAATATTTGTGATGATAAAGCGGATGCTGCAATCCCCCATTCTCGCTCTTTCCCCTGGCAATTGCTGATCGAAAAAATCCCCCTGTTCTTACTGTCTGCCATCGCTTGCATCATGGCCCCCATGACGCAAGAAAACGCTGTTGCCTCTCTCCAGCAGATGCCGGCTTCCGCTCGCATCGGCAATGCCTTGGTTTCCTATGTCCTCTACATTAAAAACTTCTTTTATCCTGCCGGGCTGGCCGTCTTCTATCCTCACCCCGGAACGAGCCTGACAACGCTGGTCATCCTTGCATCCCTGGTGTTCTTGCTTGTTGTTTCCGCAGCCGCGGTGATTTGGCGCCGCCGTTGTCCGTATTTCTTCGTCGGCTGGTTCTGGTATCTCGGAACGCTTGTGCCCATGATCGGCCTTGTGCAATTAGGCTCCCACGCCATGGCCGATCGTTACACCTACATAACGCAAATCGGCCTCTATATCGCCGTCGTCTGGGGAGTTGCAGGCATCGCTTCCTCATGGCATTTCCCCCGCTGGTTGGTCGGCGCGGCCGGAGCATCCATCATCGTTATTTTAGCTCTTTGCGCATGGCTTCAAACAGCCTACTGGGTTGACAGCGAATCGCTCTGGAAACGCGATTTGGATTGCACGAATGCAGGTACGATTTCCATCTGCAGCTTCGCGCAAGCTTTGGAAAAGAAGGGAAAACTAGATTTGGCGGCCTCCGTTTTTTCCGAAGCGGTCAAAGCATTCCCCGACGACGCCGACATCCGCAACGAATTCGGCAATTTGCTGATGAAGCAAAAACAGTACGATAAAGCCGTCGACCAATTCAATAAATCCCTGCAAATCAAACTTAGTCAACATCCTTATTACAATCTTGGCCTTCTCTATCTTGCACAAAACAAACCCAAGGAGGCCCTCGCCTACTTCCAGAAAGCCGTGGAAATCAAGCCCAATTACCTTCAAGCACGCAACAATATCGCTTGCCTCTTAGTCGATCTTGGGAAAATAGACGACGCTATCGCACAGTTCCGCATAGTTCTGGAAATCAATCCCAGCGACACCGACGCTCGCAATAATTTGGGAAAGGTTCTCTACCGCATCGGAAAATACGCCGAAGCCGTGGAGCAATGGCGTTTTGCGATTCAATTGAATCCCAATCATGTGGGTGTTGTCCATCAACTGGCCTGGGCCATGGCCACTTGTCCCGACGAATCCATTCGCAACGCCAAGGACGCTCTCTTTTTAGCCGGCTGGGCCGTCCAGCTTTCCAGAGAAAAAGATCCGACGGCGCTAGCCACCTTGGCCGCCGCCCAAGCCGAGTCGCAACAATTTCCCGAAGCCGTTGCTTCCGCCGAAAAAGCCCTTGCCCTCGCTTCGGCCCTGAAAATGCCCGACCAGGAAAAAAACATTCGCGAACAACTCGAATGCTATAAGGCCCGCAAGCCGTTTCGAGAAATAATCGGCCAACCCGCCCCGGAAAAATAAAGGGCAGCTTCTCTTCAAGCGACAATCCTCGCCTGACCGAGAAGCCGCCCTTGCATAGGCGACATTTTCTTAACGCGCGTAAAACAAAAAGCTACTTCAAGTAAATCTCGACCACCGGAATTTCCACCGGCGGCTTGTCGGTCGGCAACTGGAAAACCAACGTGTTCTTGTCGCCGCCCGTATAACGAATCTCCGAGGCGTCGTGCAAGAATTGGGCATAGGCCACCTTATCGGCCGCGGCAAACGTGATCTTGCCGTCGGCCGGATACTTCTGAACGTGCAGATACAACCGCTTCGTGGTCGGATTGTAGGTCAGCAGCGTATCAGCCGGGGCCGTGAATCCCTCGGGCGCTTCGGTGCAACCATAGATCGAGCGGCTGTTATAATGCATCCAATGAGCCAATCCGTTCAAGCGGTCCGTAGCGCGATAATCAAACTCGCCCCGGCCGGTCGGACCAACGTTCAACAGCAAATTGCCGCCGTGGGCAACCGAAGTGTTCAACAGCGTCAGCAGTTCCGCAACGCTCTTCCAGGTCTTTTCGTCGCGGTGATACCCCCACGAGCCCGAGAACGTTTGGCAAGTCTCCCAATCAATGTGCTTGCCCTTGTAGTTCTTTTGCAGATCGGCCGATGAAACTTGTTCCGGCGTGTCGAAATCGCCCTTGCCGGGCAAATCGAGACGATTATCCACCAAAATGTTCGGCTGAAGCTCGTGCGTCAGCTTCCACAAACCTTCGGAATCCCAATCGTCGCGCCCCTTGCCGTATTTCCCGGGATACGAGAAGTCGAACCATATAATGCTGATCTCGCCGTAGTTCGTCAGCAACTCGCGAACTTGATCTTTCATGTACTGGCGGTATTTCGCCATGTCGCGGCCCGCGTTGAGCTTCGCGAACATCTCGTCCGTATAGTCCTTTTCCTCACCGGCCGGGCGCTGCGGATGCACCTTGTCGATCGTGAAGTCCGGATGGTGCCAGTCGATCAACGAATAGTAGAAGCCTACCTTCAGCCCCTCCGCCCGGAAAGCCTCGACGTATTCCTTCACCAAGTCGCGTTTGCAGGGCGTATTGGTCGATTTGTAATCGGTAAACTTCGAATCGAAATTGCAGAAGCCCTCGTGGTGCTTCGCCGTAAGCACGACATACTTCATACCGGCCGCCTTCGCTGCCTTGGCCCAATCACGAGGATTGTACAGATCGGGATTGAACCGCTCGAAATACTTCTGATACTGCTCGTTCGTAATGCGTTCGTTATGGCGAACCCACTCGTGCCGGGCGGGCATCGCATAGAGCCCCCAGTGAATGAACATGCCAAACCGGGCGTCACGCCACCAAGCCATCCGCTGGTCGCGCTGCTCCGGCGTCTCCGCCTTCACCGGCGACTGCGAAACCACCGACGCCGCCAACAAGGCAACCATGAAAAAAGTTCGACCAAAAGTGCGAATCATCGTAAGATTCTCCAAAAAACAGAAAGGTAGGAAAAACGATGCAAGATACCGATAAAGACAAGTCCAGCTACCATTGGTGTAATAGCTGTACAAATCCCCGGGTTCTATTCTTTTATGCTACAGGCTCGGGAGACTCTACAATCGTGTGCTTCACGGTACACCCGGCTTTTTGCACGTCGGCTACCGCGGAACGAATTGCGGATTCAAGCGATTCTGCTTCTCGGTCGAAGGTCACGGCCGCCATGCCGTTGCCAGACCAAGGAGTGCCGTCATCACATCCCGCTTCGTACAACAACTCGGTAAGATTGGGAGTCATTACGTCACAGTCGGCAAGTACAACCGTGAAATGATAGTTCATTCGTTAGGCCTCCTGTGTTCACAAGCGTCTATCGCGCGCCGGATCGCTGCCGCATGATATTCCGGACAGCGGGGCGTCGAATAGATTGAAATCCGGTGGCCGTCGCGGCTCCTCTCGGGACATAACAAATATCCCCAAGCGTGAGCGTGCGCACCAGCCATCTCCAAACGCCAACCTTTCGCCAAGCCATAATCCACAACCGCTCGGATATGCTTGTTCTTATGTTGATTCATAATTGCTTGTCAGGTAGTTCCTATAGTAATAGCCGGGAGCTAACAGCTCCCGGAATGTGCCTGGATTGGCCGCCGTATTTCCGAAGCTGTTCGCTCCCTGCTATTTGTCCTACGGCATGAACCACCTGACCCACAATACCCAACTAATTTTAGCATAGGCCGATAGTTGGGTCAATTATGGACGAATCGCGGGGACTTGTGTAGGATGGAGGAGATAAATCCGGCATGGAAGCTTTGGGACAAATTGCATTTCCTTTAGCTCTACTCTACTGCGGGATATGACATCGTTTTCCCAAATCAGTTGAGACGTCTAACTACCTATAACGCACTATAATGTCTGACACTCCTCGCCTCTCCACCGGCATCGACGGCCTCGACGAACTCTTAGGCGGCGGACTACTGCCGGGCACATTAACCGCCGTCGTCGGATCAACCGGTATCGGCAAAACCCAACTCGGCCTGCAATTCGCCCAGGCCGGTCTCAAGCAAGAAAGCCGGCGCGGCATCCTCTTCGATATGTGCTCTCGCGGTGACTCACAGAGCCACGCCGAATACGCGCGCCGCATGTTCGATTGGCAATTGCTATCGGTCGATCCCGAAAAACGGATCGAGCTGGAACGGTTCTTCTCCCCTGCCCTGCCCCGCGGCGACTATCTGCACGTCTTCGACCAGCACGGACGCCGCGTCACCCGTGCCGACTTGGATTTCGACGCCTACCGCCAGTGGCAAGCCGAGTTGGCCCACCGGCTCAATGCGTCCATCGCGTTTTTCTACGGCAATTTCATCCAAGGCGTCCGCCGCGCGGTGGTCGATGGCATCGAGCCCGTGGACCGCCCCAGCGATTCGATCCAATTCGAGCTATTCGACTACATCTACCATCAAATTTTACGAAAAGATCCGGAATGGGTCGCCCGCGACCTGTTCCGCGAGCATTACCGCGAAAATGCCGAGATCATCGCCCAACACCTCTACGACCCCGTACAAATCGGCTGCATGTTGCTGATTACTTCCCAAGAAACAACCCTCGATGGACTAATCGAACGCCCCTTGGACGAAGGCGACGTGCTCTCGAACGCCAACACCGTGATCCATCTTGGCAAAATCCGAGAAGGCACTCGTTTCCGCCGCGCCATGTACATCACCAAACATCGCGGCAGCGCCTGCACCGACGAGATCATCCCCTATGAGATCAACAACCGAGGGCTGCATTTAACATAGCTATCGCCCGTTCATGGCTGCCCGATACCGGGTCCACAACTCATCGCCGAACTCCGGAATGGCGTCGCAGAATCGCTCGACCAGATCCT
Source organism: uncultured Planctomycetaceae bacterium (assembly GCA_964458015.1). Lineage (GTDB taxonomy): Bacteria > Planctomycetota > Planctomycetia > Pirellulales > Thermoguttaceae > CAYWGR01. The sequence continues at coordinate 3,733 of CAYWGR010000072.1, read as the reverse complement.
CCAGCGCGTGCCAATCGATCCCCTCGAAACGAAAGGTCAATACCGGATCGACGTCCGAGCCTCGCACCAGCGCCCAACCACCCGGCAGATTGATCCGCAGGCCGTCGAGCGTCGTTTGCGGAAATTGCGACCATGCCTCGCAAATCTGTTTCACAACCTTTGGCTGGTTCTCCACCGGCATCGCCAAGCACAGCTCGGGCGTAATATGAATCGCGGGACACTCGGCCCGCAAATCGGAAAGCGTCCGCTTGCATTGGGCAAGGTGCTCGATCAGCAAACAAGACGCATAAAGACCGTCATCGTAGCCGTTCCGATCGCGGAAAAAGAAATGCCCCCCGCTCCCCGCTCCAAAAAATGCTCCGGAATCCATCATCCGCGCAAGCAAGAAGGCGTGTTCGTTGCGTTCCGCAATCGGCTCAGCCCCTAGCCGCCGAGCCTCATCCGCCACGCGGTCGGAAAACGCCAAATCATAGACAAACCGCTCGCCGCGCAATCGTTCGCCGAAACTATGGAGCAAAAGGCACGTCGTCTCTTCCGCCGAAAGCGCTACGCCGCGATCATCGACGATCGCAATGCCGTCGCCGTCACCGTCAAAAGCAATGCCCAAATGCGCGCGTTGCCGATACACGGCATTCGACAAGTCCGCAAGATCGCACAATCGCGAACAGCCCGCCGCACAACCGCCGAATCGCAGGGCATGGGTGTCGTGGATCGTCGAAAACAAACATTGGGGAAAAATCGCATGAAGATAACGCCGCACCTTCTCCGCCCAACAAGCGTGCCTTGGATCCAACACAATATGAAATTGCGCATCCATCGATTCGACAAAAGTCTCTTGCAAACACGCGACGTAATCAAAGGTCACATCCAACGTGCGAGGCGCCGTCGGAATCCGTTTGTCCGCCTCGCCCAACGTTCCTGCCGAGGAACGCTCGACGGCCGCAACATCCTCCGAAACCGGAGGCCGATCGCCGATCATCCATTGAAGACCATTTACAAACCACGGATCATGCGCCGCCGTCACAATGGCACACCCGCCCGCCCGAAGCCGCCGCATGGCGTAGTAGATCATCGGCGAAGGCAGCAGCCCCAGGTCAATCACATCGAGCCCCGCCCGCGACAAGCCTTCAATCAGAGCCGAAAGAAACATCGGGCTCGATTCGCGAACATCGCCCCCGACAACGAATTTGGTTCTCGCCGGCAATCGCCGCCCCAACACATTCCCCCATCGTTCATAAAGTGCCGGCGTCAACTCCTGGGCCGCATCGCCGCGAATGTCGCACGCTTTATAGATGCTCACAACCAAGCCTCGCTTCACTCGCCCAAATGGATGCAAAGATCACGCATGATGCCAACGCTTCTCGCTTGCCGACGGATTGGTCGAAGGACGGCATATTGGCCGCGCAGTTCACAACAAGATTTCTCTATAATAATAGGCACCAAGGGTTATGGGAAAAGGCTTTTTTCCAAAACAAAGCGAGAAACGCAGAAAAAACCACCCACCAGAGGTAATCCAGCTACCGCTTGTCGCTCAAGACACCTAGCGATTTCTCGCAAAATTCCTGCTCCGCCTTCAAATCGTGGGCCTTGTGGAACTGGATCAAGTCCTTGAACCGCCGCACTGGGTCCGCCCCCGTGGCATAGCACAGCTTCGCCAGACAATGCGGACAGACCTCCAACGGCCGGCGGTCGGATTCGCCCAGGTGATTGCAGCCGCACAAATTGCATTCGTAAAGCGTGCAATGATTCATCGAAAACATGTGGCCTGTTTCGTGGGTGGCCGTCTTGATCGTCCGCAGCAAACAAAGCCGATAGGCATCCTCACTCGCCGCGGGATCGCCAAAACGATGGATTGACCATACGCCCACGCGGTCGCCCAGCGAAGCCTGGCCAAACACATAGTTCCAACCTTCGCCCGGCCAAAGATCGGAAGCCGTGAAGGCTATCTGAACCACGCCGTTTTTCGGCATCCTCGGCTTAAGAATATCGTAGAGAACATACGTGGTCAGAATCTGCTCCGCCCCCAGGAAACTCGCCTTTCGCCGAGCCTTTTTCGGCACCAGATCCAGCGAAAGACCTTCACGCACCTTCACCGGCAGCTGAAAATACAGCCCCATGAACTTGGCCGATTCCTCGACAATCTTCTTCTGCGTCGGGCTGAACTCGCCCAGCGGTTGAACATAAATCACCCGGCGCTTTTCATCCACCTTGACAGGCTTATTGCGGAGATACTGGCGAAACGTCTGCCCCGGCTCGGGATGCTTGGTCAACCAATCCCCCGGTTCCGGCTTGCCCAACTTCGTATGCAAAGGAACCAACTTCCGAAATTGAAGCGGCAGCATCAAGTCATCCGCCGGCTCCGCAATCGCCAAAGGGCATAGCAAGATAATCCATGCCGTAAGCAACAAACCAACCGAGGAAATCATCGAAGAGAACGGATAAACACGAATCATGGCAACATCCTCACAAGGACATCCGCATTCATCGGGGTCCATCGGCGGTTTCCTTCTTTTCTTTCTGTTCACTCGGCACGAGGTCGATGATCGCCAATTCCGGCCTGCATAAAAAACGCATCCGCGGCGCATAATCGCGTTCCATGCCGATGCCGCGCGATACAAACAACCGGCGCCCGTTGGGCATATCCGTCATCCCCGCCGCCCAGGAATGCGGAATGCGCGCGTGCGTAATCATCGGACCGATGCCCGGCAAACGCACCTGACCGCCGTGCGTGTGGCCTGCCACCATCAAGTCGGCATCGATCTTGCCGAGCACAAAGTTGGGCGAGTGCCCCAACACCACATGAAATTGCTTCGGCTCCTCGTTTTGTACGGTTGTCATCGTACTGAAAGAATCATTGCGGCCAAGGCAAGTCAATCGCATGTCGCCAAGATCGAACGACTTGGTTTGCTCCACTACCGTAATATCCCCGCCCTCAAAAACCTCATGCCAACCGTATCCATCAACATTTCCTTGCACGGCGAAAACGCCAACCGGCGCAGAAAAGTGAATCTCCTGAAGATACTTGTGCAGTTTTCGCTGAAGTATTTCGTATTCTCGCCACGTAGCAGGCTGCAAATAGTCGCCCGCCAGCAGAATCAAGTCCGGCTTGGCTTCCATCGTCAAACGCAACACCGCTTCCTCATAAGGACCGAGGCTGTCGGTCTGCAAGTCGGCCACAACGACAATCCGCAACGGACGGCGAATCGTGTCGCTCGTCACTTGATAATGGGCAACATCCAACCAATGCGGCTCAACAAGAAAAGCATCAACCCCCACGGCCAACACGACAAGCATGACCAATGCCGCCGCAACCGCCAACCTGGGATAAATCCGACGCCACAAAAAGGCCGAAGCCATCAACAACAGCGGCCCATGTAAAAAAACACCGTACGACCAAAGCCGCAGAAAACCGAAATGGTTCTCAAAGCACCCGCCCAAGAAGGCCGCCGCCAGAAAAGTGACCGCCGCCGCACTGCCCATCGTCGCCAACCAAGCAAGCAGCCCCAACCGCCGCCGCACAATCCATATCGCGGCCAAATCCACAATCAGAATGGCAATATTATAGAGCAGAGTCACGGGCTTATTCTAACCATCAATCACCAAGAATCAAGCCAACACCACACCTTAACCCAACAAGACCTTCCCCAATCCCAAATCCTCCTCCCCTCGCCCGCTTTTCGGGAGAGGGGCCGGGGGTGGACTGCTAAAAACCTGTTAATAATGGCGAACTATT
>CAYWGR010000071.1:0-25838 GCA_964458015.1 uncultured Planctomycetaceae bacterium | reverse complement strand
CCGCGTGCCTCGAACTGATGGCTCGCGGAGTCATCAATGTTCAACCGCTCATAAGCGCCGTTGCGCCCTTGGCCGAAGGTGCAAAGTGGTTCGAGCGGTTGCATAGCGGCAAAGAGGGGCTTATAAAGGTCATTCTCGAACCATAAAACTTCCCAAGAGGAGACCTATTGTGCTCAACAATTTGGTAAACGTGTTGGAAGCGTCAGGCAAAGCATCGGAACAGTACACCACGGCCGACGGCTCTCGTCTGTTGTTGCTGCCTTACGGAGCAAGGGTGTTGGGGCTGTTTTCGGCCGAAAACGAGGAGAGTTTCTATTGGAACAATCCACTGTTGAATGACGCCGAATCGGCAAAGTCGCTTTTCGCCTCGAAGGGCTGGCACAACACCGGCGGCGACCGCACCTGGATCGCTCCCGAACTAGATACATTTTTCCCAGACGCTACATTTAGCCAATATTGGCAGCCGCGCCCGCTTGATATGAGCAGCTACAACGTCAAGCGGTTCGGCGGCGGCATCGAGCTTTCGCGAGAAATGACGCTGCACTTGGCGAGATCCAATCGGGATGTTCATCTACAACTGGCCAAGTGGTTTGGTCCGGCGGCCAATCCGTTGCGACACGAACGCGACATGGCCGGCGCGTTGGCATCCGTCGAGTATGCCGGATATACCCAAAGTGTTACGCTAGACTTGCTCGACAAACCCGCGACCAACGGAATGCCGGCGGTTGGCATTTGGAACCTGATGCAGCTTCCGCAGGGCGGCGACATGCTGGTGCCGCTCTACTCGCGGACAACGCCTCAGTCGTGTTTCGGCAACATGCCGGCCGATCACGTCATGATCGAGGATCATTTGCTGAGGGTGCGGAAGTCGGATTTCCCCGGCTCGCACAAAATCGCCGTCAAGGCCGCCTCGCTTTGCGGACGGACGGGCTACGTCTACGGCAGCGACGACCGCTGGTCGCTCTTGATACGCAATTTTTCCATCAATCCGTCGGGCGAATATATCGACGTGCAGAAACAGGACATGGCCGACTTTGGTTACGCTTTCCAGATGTGCCGCGTCGATGAAGTTGATTTCGGCAGCTTCTGCGAGATGGAATATCACGCCTCCGTGGTAAGTCTGCCGCCGACACCGAACCGCACGGAGGATCTTTCGCAAGTTTGGGCGTTCCGCGGACCATGGGAAGCGATTAACGCCATTGTACGCAAACTATTGGGAGTTGCACTATGAGTTTATTGCACTTTGACGAGGCCGTGCCAGCCGGTTCCTTGGCCGTCTGGTGGCTGGGGCAAGCGGGATTCGCCTTCAAGACCCCTTCGGGCAAGGTGGTGTACTACGATCCCTATCTGTCCGACGCCGTCGAGCGGCTGTTCGGGTTCAAACGGCTGTCGCTGCCGCCGATCGAGGCAGAAGCTGTTCGTGCCGATCTGGTCGTGATTACCCACGAACATGCCGACCATCTGGATCCCGATGCCGTGCCAATCATCGCACGCAACAATCCGACATGCCGGTTTGCCGCGCCATTTGGCTGTCAATCGGGTTTAGACGAAGCCGGCGTACATGCCGAGCGACGTTTGGTGCTCGAACCGCATCAGCGTTACGATTTGGAGGGCGTAACCATTCACACAGCGCTGGCCGACCACGGCGATTTGGCCCCGACGGCGTTGTGCATGGTGTTGGAATTCGACGGTATCCGCGTTTTCTGCACGGGCGACACGGCGTTTCGCCCCGCGTTGCTTAAGCCGTTGTATGAAACGGCGCCTGACATCATGCTGCCGTGTATCAACGGCGTGTTCGGCAACATGACGCACATCGACGCAGCCATGTTGGTTGCGGCAGCAAAGCCGAAGTGCGCCATTCCTTGTCATTTTTGGACTTTTGCCGAGCAAGGCGGCGGCGATCCCGCCGGATTCACTCATGCCTGCCGATACCATTGCCCCGAGGTCAAAACACAATTGCTGCGGCCGGGGGAACGTTTTGTGTATAAGAAGGGTTAATAAGTAACCAGACTGGTTCCCAAGCTCCAGCTTGGGAACTAGGAGTACAAGAATAGGAAGAACGCAACAAGAATATAAGAATTATCTTATGAACACTCAATTATGCGTATTGGGCGGCGGGCCTGGCGGATATGCCGCCGCGTTTCTTGCCGCCGATCTGGGAATGCAAGTTACCTTGGTCGAACTTGAACCGCAATTGGGCGGCGTCTGCCTGTTGCGGGGCTGTATTCCGTCAAAGGCGCTCTTGCATGTCGCCAAGGCTATGGCCGAAGCACGTCATTTGGCCGAATGGGGCGTCACGTTTGGGCAACCGACTATCGATATCAGCGCAGTGCGTGGCCGCAAGGAAAAAGTCATCGCCACTTTGACCGGCGGGCTGAATCTGTTGGCCGCCAAACGCAACGTGACGGTCGTCCGCGCCCGGGCAAAATTTGAAAACTCGCAAACGCTTCTGCTCGAATCGGTCGATGGCGTTCCATTGGCCGACAATCGGCTGAGCTTTGAACATTGCATCGTCGCGACAGGTTCGAGCCCTACGCGGATTCCGGCTTTCGATCTGCCGACCCACCGAGTAATGGATTCGACCGGCGCATTGGCGTTGCCCGACGTGCCGGAATCGCTATTGGTGGTCGGCGGCGGCTACATCGGCTTGGAAATGGGCACGGTCTACGCTTCTTTGGGAAGCCGCGTCACCGTGGTTGAAATGACCGACGGCCTGCTGCCCGGCGCTGACCGCGATCTTGTGAAACCCTTGCAAAAAAGGCTTTCCAGCACATTCGAGGGCATCTATCTCAACACCAAAGTGGCTTCGTTGGTGGATTGTCAGGATTCGATCGAAGTCACTTTCGACGGAGACGTGCCCGAAAAGGTACGACGCTACAGCCGCGTGTTGCTTTGTGTGGGTCGGAAGCCGAACACGGCCAATCTTGGCTTGGAGAAAACGGGGGTCAAGGTTGACTCGCGCGGCTTCATCCAGGTCGATAAGCAATTGCGGACCACCGATCCGCACATTCTGGCCATCGGCGACGTAGCCGGTGAGCCGATGCTGGCCCACAAGGCCGCCCACGAAGGCAAGACGGCGGTCGAGGCGTTGGCCGGCCAGCCTGCTTCCTTCGAACCGAGAGCCATTCCCGCCGTCGTGTTCACCGATCCCGAAATTGCCTGGGCCGGCTTGACCGAGACGGAAGCCAAACGTCAAAATCGCGCGATCGAGACGGCCGTATTCCCCTGGCTGGCCAGCGGCCGGGCGCATTCCATCGGACGCACCGAGGGCCTAACCAAGTGGATCATTGATCCGCATACGCAAACCATTCTCGGTTGCGGCATCGTCGGTTACGGGGCAGGCGACTTGATCGCTGAAGCCGTCGCAGCCATCGAGTTGGGAGCGACAGTACGCGATGTGGTCGAAATGATCCATCCGCACCCGACGCTTGGCGAAACTTTGGGCGGAGCCGCTGAAATTTATTTCGGCATTGCCACCGACATCTACAAACCTAAACGTGATCGCAACAAAGGAGCATAACCCATGCGTGTTGATCTCTCCGGAAAAGTAAGTTTAGTGACCGGCGCTGCCCGGGGTATTGGCGAAGCAATCGCCGATCAGTTGGCAGCCAACGGTTCCAAGGTCGTGTATGCCGACTGCATCGACGCCGGCCCGGCCGCCGCGAAATCGCCCGGCTCGCTGGCCTTACACATGGACGTGACCAAACGCGACGAGATCGATGCAGGCATTGAACGCATCGTTAAAGAATTCGGTCGCCTCGATATCCTCGTGAACAACGCAGGCATCAACACGATGAAGCACCGCGTTACGATCGAAGATTTTCCCCGCGAGGAATGGGATCGACTGATCGCCGTGGATCTGACCGGCTTATTCGAGGTAAGCCAAGCGGCTGCCCGCGTGATGCGTGAACAGCATTCGGGCCGAATTATCAACATTGCTTCGATCGTCGGACTCGTGCCGCTTCGGCTGCAATGTGCATTCGCGGCCGCCAAGGCGGGCGTCGTCAATCTGACGAAGGCGATGGCCTTGGAACTTGCTCCGAAAGGCATCTTGGTCAACGGCATCGCCCCCGGCTCAATTTTGACCGAAGGCACCAAACAGTTGTTCTACGGATCCGACGGGCAGTTCAAGGACTCGGTCCAAAAGCTCTTGGATCACGTGCCGTTGGGAAGACCCGGCACCGCCGCCGAAATCGCAGTGGCCGTATTGTTCTTGTCCGATCCCGACAATTCCTATACCAACGGCCACATGCTGACGGTCGATGGCGGTTGGACGGCCGGCTATGCGCGCGAGTTTTAATGAAGCAACATACTTTCTTCACACAAGGATCTAAGGACTGAACTGAGATGAAAATCATTCGCTATCTCGACTCCCAAAAACAAGAGAAATACGCTGCACTCCAAGCCGACGGCTCGGCTTTGGAGATTTCTGGCGACATTCTTGGCAGCTATTCCGTAACCGATAAGAAGGCCGATGTCGCCAAGCGATTGGCTCCAATCGTGCCTAGCAACATCATCTGCATCGGCTTGAACTATCGCCATCACGCGGTCGAAAGCAAGTGCCCGATCCCCGAATATCCTGTGGTCTTCATGAAATCGACCGCCGCCCTACAAAATCCGGGCGATCCGATCGAATTGCCTCGCCAATTGCGGAGCAACGAAGTGGATTACGAATGCGAGTTGGCCATTGTGATCGGCAAGCGATGCAAAAATGTTTCACCAGATGAAGCGTTGAAGTATGTGCTCGGCTACACATGTGCGAACGACGTGAGCGCCCGCGATTGGCAAAGCAAATGGGGTGGGAGCCAATGGTGCCGCGGCAAAACGTTCGACACCTTCGCTCCGATGGGGCCGTGCTTGGTCACGACCGACGAGATTCCCAACCCGAACGCCTTGGCGATTAAATTCGATGTGAACGGCCAGGTGATGCAGGACTGGAACACAAACGACATGATTTTCGACGTTCCTGCCCTGATTGCATTCTTGAGCGGCAGCACGACGCTGTTGCCGGGCACGGTCATTTTGACAGGCACGCCGCACGGCGTCGGCTTTGCCCAGAAGCCGCCGCGCTGGCTCGTGGCCGGCGATGTTTGCAACGTGACGATTGAGAAAATCGGCACGCTGACCAATCCGGTCGTTGAAGAACCGCTGTAAAGAGCTTCGTTCCAAAGCGATGGATGTAAATTTTCTATTGGCCGTTGTAATAGCCGGGAGGTGTTAGCTCCCGGCTATTACAAAATATTGCAACAGATTGCAGCATTATCTATCCTCCATTATAGCCCTCGGATGAAAGACACCTGCTATGGCGATCCCTACCAAGCAAGCCGATTCCCCAAACGCCGAGTATCGCGTAAGCGGCCGTCTGTATGCCTTTCTGATTGCGTTTGTCGCGGCCGTGGGCGGTTTTTTGTTCGGCTACGACTTGGCGATCATGGGCGGAGCCAACGTCTACCTGAAGGAACAGTTTCATCTGGGTGAGTGGATGTTCGGTTTCACAACAGCCAGCGCCACGATCGGCTGCGTCTTAGGACCGTTCCTTGGCGCGTGGTTGTGCGATCGCTTCGGTCGTCGCACAACATTGATTGCAGCGTGTCTTCTGTTGGGCATCGGTTCGATTCTGACCGCAGTCCCGAACGACATGATTACGTTCAATATTTTCAGGATCGTGGGCGGAGTCGGCGTCGGGTTATGCTCCATCGCCTCGCCGATGTACACCAACGAACTTGCACCCGCCCGATGGCGCGGCGGGCTAGGTTTTATGTACCAACTGGCGATTGTCGTCGGATCGGTAATGGCTGCGGCCGTGGCGTGGTGGTTGGCCGGCTGGCTCTCCGATACGGTCTGCTGGCGTTGGATGTTCGGCTCGGAAGTGGTTTTCGTGGCCATTTTCGGCGTGTTGTTATGTCTCTTGCCCGAAAGCCCGCGTTGGCTGGCCGAATGCGGACGCATCGACGAAGCCAAGGCCATTTTCACGCGGATCGACGGTCCGACATTTGCCGAAGTGGAAATGTCGCAGATCAACAAGTCGTTGGCGGCCGAGGAAGGCTCCTTCTCCGAACTCTTTGCACCGGGGCTTCGTCTGGCGCTTATCGTGGGGCTTTGCCTGGCGCTGTTCAACAACTACACGGGCTGGAGCGCCATGGCAGGTTATTTAACACGGCTATTCGAGATCGGCGGCCTGTCGCGAACGACCGCCATTTTCCAATTCATGTTGGCCTACGGCTTCATGGGCATTATGACTTTAGTGGCCTGTGGATTAGTGGACCGGTTTGGTCGCCGGCCGCTTTGGGTCATCAGCTCGGCCATCATGATCGGAGCGAATTTGTTCATTGGCCTCGTATTTCATTGGAATATCACGGGCTATAGCGTCTTGATTGGTGTTTGCCTTTGCGCCATTCCGCACTCGTTCGCCTTGGGGCCGTTGCCTTGGCTGATGATGTCGGAGATTTTTCCCACGCGCATCCGAGCCCGGGCGGTGGCCGTCACAACGACGTTCATCTGGGTAGTCGGCTTCCTGGCATCCTATTTCTTTCCAATCATTGCGGAATTTTCAGAACGCACGATCGGTTCGATTGCCGGCGCATTTTGGTTGTCGAGCGCCGTTTGCGTGGCGGCCTTGGTGTTCGGCCTAACGTTGCTGCCCGAAACGAAGGGCAAAACTCTCGAAGAAATCGCCGACTCGTGGACGAAATCATAGTCGCGATTGTTACGGCCCACCGGCTATGGTCCGGCCGCCGTCTACCGGTAAGCAGATGCCCGTGACATAATCGTTTTCGACCAGAAATAGGACCGCCTGCGCAATATTCTCGGGCCGGCCCAACCGCTTCAACAAGGTGCCGGCCACTACGCCTTTGACTTCATGCTCTGATAGATTTTCGGGCAGCATGACGGGGCCTGGCAAGATGCAATTCACGCGAATCGCCCGATTTCGTTGCGCCAACTCGACGGCCAAGGAGCGGGTAATCGTGGGAATCGCCCCCTTGCTTGCAAAATACGCCGCGTAGTTCGGATAGGGCCGCGCGGCGGCCCAATCGCCGATCGTAATGATAACGCCGCCTTCCGGCTGGGCAGCCATCGTCAATCCCGCCCGTTGGCAACATAAAAACGTGCCAAGAGTGTTGATGTCGAACTGACGGCGCACGTCCTCGGCCGTAACATCTTCCAGTATTTTTTGCTCCCAAACCGCCGCGGCCGTCACCAAAACGTCGAGCCGGCCGAAGCTCGTGAGCGTTTTCTGAAACATGCGGTCAACGTCACTCGGCTCTGACACATCGGCCTGAAATGCCGTTGCGCGAACGCCCAGCGTCTTTAACTCCTGAACGGTCGCATCGGCTTCCTCGGCCGAGGTTCGATAATGCAAGGCGATATCATAACCTCGTTCGGCCAATGCCCGAGCAATGACATTGCCGATTCGACGTTTTCCACTACCGGTGATCAGTGCAACTTTGGGCATGGGTGGCCATGTATTAAATAGGGATTAAGGATTAGCAATAACAGCGATTACGACATTTCTCTCCACTCAGCGAAGTATTCGGCCAGGGCCGACTTCCAAGAGGGCATGGGCGGACCGCCGAGCCGTTTGTAGGCCGTCGTATCGAGCACGCTGTACGACGGTCTGGCGGCCGGCGTGCCGTATTCGACCGTGGTGATGGCGCGGATCGCGACTTGCATCCCCGCCAAGTGAAATATCTCGGCGGCGAATTCATTCCAAGTGGTTTCGCCGGCATTCGTCACATGGTATGTCCCCCAGGGCGCGGGGCGACCGTCCGCCGCGCCCAGCAGAAATAGAATGGCCCTGGCCAGATGTGGAACATAGGTTGGCGTGCAATGTTGATCGGCGACGATTCGCAGTTCGGGCCGTTCAGCGCCAAGCCGAAGCATGGTGCGGACGAAATTCACGGCCTTGGCGTCCGCGGGCCGGGCATACAATCCGCAGGTGCGAATGATCAGATGTTTGGCATGACGCGCGGCAGCCTCTTCGCTATCGAGTTTCGTTCTTGCATAGACGCCTTGCGGGGTCGGCGGATCATTTTCGCGCCAGGGCCGAGGTACAGTGCAAGCTGCCCCGAAAACGTAGTCGGTACTGATTTGCACTAAGGGGCAATCGAGTATTCCACACGCACGGACCAAATTGGCAACGGCCGAAACATTAACGGCTCGGCATCGCTCCTGGTCGCTTTCCGCCTTATCGACCTGCGTATAGGCGGCGCAGTTGATTACAGCCGAGGGTTGCAATGCCGTTATCCGAGCGACGGTCGCTGTTTCATCCGTAAGATCAAGCGTATCAATATCCAGGGGAATAGCCGCATCGCCAAGCTGGCGGCACAACTCGCCTCCCAACTGACCATAAGCACCGGTGACGGCAATTTTCATGGTTAAAAAGGTCGTAAATGGGCAAAAGTAAAGATCCGGGATATCAGCCTTCGGAGTTTGCAAGGCATCGTTTTCCCCGCGTTATTCGCTCCCGGTTGTTGTCATGTATGGTGCAAGTTAAGGACCTGGTGATCCGACCGGCTGACAATAACTATAGCCGCTGCCGCCTTTTCCGACAAGAACACGGCTGGCGCGGGGTTGACAAGCCACCGGCCCATGCGTTGAAATGATGGGTTGCTGACAATGGATTTTTGGAGGTTTTTTATGAATGTCTTAGTCGCGGGCGGAGCCGGCTACATCGGTTCTCATGCTGTAAAACAACTGGTCGAAGCAGGGCACGGCGTTGTGGCCGTTGATAATCTTTACCGCGGACACGGCCAAGCCGTGGATCGCCGCGCCACTTTTCACGAAATCGATCTGGCCGATACGCCGCTGTTGACCAAAGCGATGACCGACCACGCGATCGACTGCGTGATGCACTTCGCCGCATTGGCCTATGTCGGCGAGTCCGTGACCGAACCCTTAGCTTATTACGACAACAACACGGCCGGAACGGTCAGCCTATTGAAAGCGATGAAGGCATCCGGCGTGAAGCGGCTTGTGTTCAGTTCCACCTGCGCCACCTATGGCGAGCCCGAAACGACGCCGATCGTCGAAACGATGCGACAGGAACCTGTCAATCCTTACGGCTGGTCGAAATGGTGCGTCGAGCGCATTCTACGCGACTACGCCGCCTCGGATCGCACATTTTCGTTCACGGCCCTGCGCTATTTCAACGTAGCGGGAGCGGCAGCCGACGGATCACTCGGCGAAGACCACACTCCGGAAACGCACCTGATCCCCGTGCTGTTGCTGACAGCGCTCGGCCTTCTTCCCAAGGTAACCGTGTTCGGCACTGACTATCCCACGCCCGACGGCACCTGCATCCGTGACTACGTGCATGTCGAGGATCTTTGCGCGGCCCACATCACGGCGATGCAGGCATTAAAGCCAGGCGACATGCGGTTCTACAATCTGGGCATCGGTCGCGGCTATTCGGTCCGCGAGGTAATCGAGTCGGCCAAGCGTGTGACAGGCGTCGATTTCCCCGTGGAATATGGCCTTCGCCGGCCCGGCGATCCGGCAGTGTTGTTTGCTAATGCGGAAAAAATCGGCCGCGAATTGGGTTGGTCGGCTCGCTACACCGAGATCGACGAGATCGTCTCCACGGCATGGCAATGGTTCAAAAATCATCCCCGGGGGTATGAAGGGTAGATCGCTTCCTTCAATCCCATGCCCGAAAGGCACACATTCTGGCTTTCAACCTCCGGCTTGGGAGCTTCATTAAACACTAAACAGCGTTCCGGAAATGGTACTTTCCCAGCTAAAAGGATCGATCGCTTTCCAATAATCCTTACATGAAGGAGCAGTAACGATGCACAAACGGTTCCTTATGGCCGTATGGTCATTTGCACTCGTTTTAACCTTGGTTGCCGGCCTTTATGCGGAAGTGCCGAAGTTCCAGTCCCTTCAGGCGGTTTCCGGTCTCGATCTGTTTCAATGGAACGACACGTGCAATGTCTACATATTGCGCGACGGCGACGCCGCGATGCTTATCGACCTGGGTGACGGAAGCGTCTTGGATCATTTGGGCGAGTTGGGCATTAAGAAGGTTGAGTGGGTTCTGTTCACGCATCACCATCGGGAACAATGCCAAGGTCATCCTAAATTATCAGCCTGGAAACCTCAGATTGGCGTGCCTGAAAAAGAGCGGGCTTTGTTCGAACCTCCCGCCGACTTCTGTAAATGGAAACCATCACTGGGCGACCAGTTTACGGTTTACGGCAGTCGCTATGCACGACCTCCTGTTGAGCCATTGACCGTTCATCGGACTTTCAATGTCACGGATACGTTCACTTGGCATGGCCGCGAGTTTTGGTGCCTTGATACGCCGGGCAACAGTTCAGGCAGCATGTCCTATGCAATTAAAACAGAACGCGGTTGGTTCATTTTCAGCGGCGATGTCATGCTATCGGGCGGCCGAATGCACAATTGGTTCGACACGGAATGGGATTACGGTTTTGCCTCGGGATTATACGCATTGATCGGATCAGTGGCTTTGCTGGAGAACTTCGAGCCTGTGTTATTGCTTCCATCGCATGGGGCCCTGGTGCCAAAGGCCAGGACCGAACTTCATGCCTACCAGCAAAAACTGCGAATCCTTGCTCGGCGGTATCTGCGCGGTTATAAGATATCCACGTTTGACATCGCCGATCAAGATACTGTGTCACAGCCAAGCACGGTGCCGCATCTTTGGCAAACCACCAAGCATCTATTTAAGTTCAAAGAGCCGTATTGGGGAAATTTTACCTTGTTTTTAGCCGACAGCGGCCGGGCCCTGATGGTCGATTGCGGATGCGTTGATGCCGCAAAACTTGACGCCACTCTGGTGCAAATGCAAAAGCGTCTCGGCCTGAAAGGCATCGACGCCGTCTTGATCACCCACATGCACGGCGATCACATCGTGCAAGCGCCCCACATACGGGAAAAATGGGGAGCGAAAATCTGGACTCTGGACCGCATTGCCGAACAATTCGAGCATCCCATGCGGTATCCCTATGTTGCACCGATCACGGCCTACGGCGCCGGTTTCGATACGGTCTCGATCGACCGATCCTTCCAATCGGGAGAAAAGTTTACCTGGGAAGGCTACGAATTGACGGTTGATTGGATGCCCGGCCAAACGGAGTTCGGCTGCTGCATTCAAGGAATGATCGATGGCCGGCGGGTCGCTTTCACGGGCGATAACATATTTGCAAACCCCGCCGATCCCGAGCAAGACGGCCATGAAGCCCTCGTGGCGCGCAACAGTGCGATCTTGGAGGAAGGCTATCTTTATGGCGCAGACTACCTGCAAAAATTGCAGCCGGATTTGCTCATGGGCGGGCATTCGTTCGTCATGGATCGGCCCAAGGATTTGATCGAGCGTTATCGTAATTGGGCGTTAACGATCCGCGGCCTTTACAAGGATTTAAGCGACGAGGCGGATTATCGGTACATGTTCGACCCCTACTGGGTTCGAGCGGAACCATATCGGGTTGAGATTGCGCCAGGTCATGAGGCCAAGACTATTGTCTGTTTGCGGAATTTTCTGGATCGGCCTCGGTCGTATCGCGTTGCTCTCCATTGCCCCGAGGGAATTACGGCGGAGCCGAAGGTTCTTGAGGGAGAAATACCCGCTGCTTCCATTATTCGGGTAGCATTGCAATTGAAGGCCGATTTGCAAGCAAAACATGGCGTTAAGCTGGTTGCCTTCGACACGACTATGGATACCCATCGCTATGGTGAATGGTTCGATTTTATCGTCCAAGTTACTCAACCCGGCAAATAGAATCCTCATTCTTCCTTCAAACTACAACGTCGTCGGGCGGGCGACGACCGTGAACGTGGTCGGTGGCTCGGTGTATTTTTGCACTAACGTAAGCTGATAGCCGATCAGAATACAATAAAGCGCTACGGCTACCGGGATCAGATGACGCACGCGCAGTCGTGTGCCGAAAAGGTAATGATTCTGGAAGATTAGTAGCAGCGGCAATCCCGCGACCGTCAGCAGGTATTTGCCGAGCATAAAATGATGAACGCTTCGGCTCAGCAAACTATCCATCAAGGGGTTGATTTCCTGCGCCCCGGCATTCATCAGGTGGATGGTCAGGTAAGCGTCGGCGATGGAAGCCAAGAGCAACAACAGGATGAAAATGAACGTAATCGTGGAGAAACGGTCGACGAAGTAGGGACGACTGTGTTCTTCAGCGCGGCGATTCACCATGCGTCGTCCCGTCGGCCAAAAGGCAGCCCAAGGGCTGGTCGGTTTCTTGCGGCGGTCGGGATACGTCCGATTCCAGTCATTTTGCTGGACGGATGTTTCCGAAACTGCCGTAGAAAACAACGAAAAAAGTTTCACGATGTTCGATTCCTCAGTTGTGCATCAGAGCGGTACTATATTATCAGTGAAATTATCCAGTTTTTTTTCCGTACCGGACGGAATATCGCCTTTATCCACCGCTTCAACCTTGATTTCCCAACTCTCGACATCCACGCCCGTGATGGGTGTAAATGTAAGAAGATAATACTGGTCCACGCTGTCTGTACTGTTGAGCTTGAAGGCCGTGCAACATTTATAATCGGCGGCCGCGCCGATGGGCGGACGACCTGTCTCCAACATGTGCAAGGCGCGGGCCTCGGCGCGCACGATGCCTTTGTCGATTTGCAGATGCTCGGTTCGGGCCGTGGCAATGCGAAGCACGGATCCCATCTGACGCCAGGCAACGCCTACCAACAACAGGAACAACACATTAAACATGAGCACCACCACGATCGCGTATCCGCGGCGGGTCGTCCCAGGTCGATTGTAATCATCGATTGCATTCATTCCGGATCGGTATAGTGGTTGATGGTCCAGGGCAATGTTGCGGAAGAAGAAGTAGATGGTGGCACGGCCGTCAGATCGCACGTAAGCGTAAGAGTTCGCGAGGTCAAATCCCCCGTCGTTTTGTCGAGACCGTAGACAAAGCATAACACGATATTGACATTCGCACCGTCAGGATCCGTCACCAGACTGGATACATTCTTGGCAACGACGAAATCCGAGGTCGTACTGTCTTGGGCGATACGCCGAATCAACGAACCGGATTGCACAAAGTATAGGATCGTGATATTGGAATTTGGATTTCCCGTGGTTTCGCTGACGCCGCCATCGAAATATATCTTCAGCTTATTCCCGTCGGGGCATTCCCATTTGAGCCATCGGTAGCAAAGCTTTTCGCCTTTGCGATAACTGGGATCGGGCAAACAACCGCTCAGGTCGCGGCCAATCGCTTCGACGGCAAGATCTCGCTCCTGCACAAGCCTGCCGCGGCCGATCAAATCCGAGGCGGAACGGCCGACACTCGACCACAACGACGCGATCACAGCGGCCAGTACGATCATAAGCCAACTGACCATGGCGACCTCGATGAGCGTGAATCCTTTGCGCGATGCGGTCATAAATCTTGCTCAGGTTAAGGAGGCGTCACAAGTTTCGCGGGTTGGATCTTTACGGTGATGGTCGGTGTTGCGGCGGTTGGATCGTCGCACGCCTGGATTTGCATGGAACAGCGAACCAAACGAATGCAATCGGCAATGGCGGTTTTCGTAGCATCGGCATTGAGTTGAACCGTCACGATTCCAGCGGGGAAATGCTTGGTCGCAAGCACCGTCCACTCGACGCTGGTTCCCAAACCGAACATCTTATCCGAGGGTATCGAAACGGCGTCATACGTCGGACCAGTGCCGTAACCAACGGTATAGTTACCACCCGAAGACGAAACGCCCGATACGAATCCGGTTGCCTGTACTTGATACCAGCCTTCCTCGACGACCGTAAGAGTCCACATAGCGGTGGTTGCCTCGGCAACTTGTTGCTTGCGGTAGGTATTTCCATAGGCCGCCGAGGATGTTGCATTTGTCCAATTAGCGGGAACCGCCTCCACGTAAAGGCTGTCGCTTTCGTTGTCATCAGCGTCTATAGGGCCGACGACATCATCCTTCGTGCTATCATTCGAGTCGTCCTTCGTCGGTTCATTGAGCAGTAGGGACGAGGTAATGAGAGGCTCATTGTAGGTAACGGTAGAGCCGGCGCCAAGTTTGCGAGCCCACCCATCCGAGTCTTTGACGGTATTGCCCGTCGCACTATCGGAAAATGGCTTGAGATACCATTTATGCACCCATTCGCCGGCATTCGGCTGCGATGTGGTTTTCGTATAGGGCGGCGTTCCGACCCTATACCATTCATCACTGTGAGCGAGGCGGTAATCATAGTTGTCCGCAGTCGATGTTCGATGGAGGGACAGATCACGAGGACGTTGCTCCAGCGACTCCATGGTTCTGGAATAGGATATCACCAAGGGAAACACCGCGCTGATCGAGAGTCCGAGCATCAAAAACGCAACGGTCATCTCCACAAGCGTGAAGGCACGACGAATCGTGCGGCATGTCAAGAGAACAGGCTTCACTGTAGATGTAGTATGAACCGGTTCGATCGCGCCTAAAAAAACCATGAAGCAGTCGTGTACTCGCGAAAAATATCTAACCATTTGCCGAACGAGGGATTCGGCATTCAAGAAGATTGGAAAGGCGTTCGGAATCCGCGTTGCGGAGAATTGTGTTTTCATGGCGAATGACCGGAATTATTGAAATCCCGGCGTAATGGTTTCTCCGCCCGCGGCTGATATCTGTCCGCTGACCGTGCCTGTCTGGTCGATCGAGAGCGTACCCGCCCAACCTGTGTTGCTGCTGTTGCTTGCTCGCACGGCTTCCACGGTAAACGCTGTATTATTTGCAGAGGTGATGGTATACGTGTAGTCGCCCGTCACGCTGATAATGGACGAATCGATCAGTCCTAGCTGGTATAGCCCCTCGGGCGAGGCTTGATTCAGATAGTCAGCATAAACGCGGTTTTCAAGCCAGTACAGGCGTTGGGCGGCCCAAATGGAGCGAAGGTTGGCGGCCGCAAAATCAGCTCGCGACTGTTCCAGCGATCGGCCGAAATGCACGGCGCTCATGCCGACTAAAACACCCATGACCGTGATGGCCACCGTCAACTCAACCAACGTAAATCCACTCGGCCGCATGCGGCGCCAGCGAGAATCGGCGTTGTGACGAATGGCGATCATGATAAGCATCAACATACGAACTTGGCGAACAAACTTAGTGCATTTTACCGGACATTTCGAACATGGGCATATAAATCGAAAGCATCAAACCGGCGACAGTCACGCCCATGAAGGCAATAATAGCCGGTTCCAACAATTTCGTGACGCGCCCGATCATGGTTTCCATGCGTTCTTTATAATAAGGAGCCATTTGCTCCATCACCAGCGCCAATTGGCCCGACTCCTCGCCGACGCGAACCATGTTGGAGATCATCGTTGTAAAGATTCCCGTTTCTTCTAACGAGGAGGCCAACGTTCGTCCGGCGGCCACGCGGCTGCGAACGCGAATCATGGCGTCGCGATACGGAGGATTGGTGCTGAACACGCCCTCGACCGTTTCGAGCGACTCCATCATGGGGATCCCGCTGCGCAGCAAAAGGGCGATATTCGACGAAAATCGATACATGGCGGCCTGGACGATCAGTTCCCCCACCATCGGCAACCCAATTCCAACTCCAAGGAACCGACGCCGACCGGCATCGGTCTTGGCATAGCGACGAATGAAGAATACACATACCCCCATACCGATGACGCAATAAAGCCCGTATTTTGTAATCCAATCGGATAAATCGACGACGAATTGGGTAATGCCTGGCAATTCGGCGCCCATGTCTTTGAACATTTTCGCAAAGACCGGCACGACGCCCCACAGCAAGCCGGTAATGCAACCGATGCTGACGCAGACTAAAATGATGGGGTACATCAAGGTAGCCATTATTTTGCGATGGGTCTCTTTCGATTCATGAATCTGCTTGTTCAACTCCTCGAGCACCAACGCCATTTTGCCTGTGACTTCACCCGTGCGGATAACTTCGATCCAGTACTGTTCGAAAATGCCGATGTAGTTGGAGGCGGCGGCATGGACGGAGCTGCCCGAGGCCACGCGATTGGCGATCTGTTCCAAAACGCGCTGCAGCTTGAGGCTCTGACACTGCTCGGCGCCGATTTCCACGGCCTGCAAGAGCGGGGTGCCCGATGCCACGAGCGTGCCAAGCTGCTGGAAGAACATCATCTTGTCGTCCAAGGTGATGCCCTTGTGCGGCTTGCTCGAAACGCGTGCGTGTGCGACGAACCAATCTTCAAACGCCATGCTCGATTATTCCTCGGCCGAAGCGACCGTCAACACTTCTTCCAAACTCGTCAACCCGCTTTTCACTTTATCCATGCCGCTGTCAATTAATAGTTTCATGCCTTCCTCGCGAGCCGCGACGCGCATTTCCGGCAAGGTGGCGCGCGTCTGAATCAAACTAGCCATGCGTGCCGTGATTCGCACGACCTCGAATACGCCGACGCGACCGCGATAGCCGGCCCCGCGGCAATACTCGCAACCCTTGGGCCTGTACAATTTCACCCCCGGCTCGATTCCCACCGATTTCGCCGTCTCCGCGTCGCAGTCGAACGGCTCCTTGCACTCAGGACATAACCGTCGAATCAAACGCTGGGCCTCGAGCACCCGCAACGTGGAAGCCAACAAGAACGGTTCGATGCCCATATCGACCAAGCGGTTGACAGCCGCTAGCGAATCGTTCGTGTGAATCGTGGAGAGCACGAAGTGGCCCGTCAAAGCGGCACGCAGACAAATCCCCGCCGTTTCCGGGTCGCGGACTTCGCCCACCATGATGACGTCCGGGTCTTGACGCAAAAATGCTCTCAAAGCGCTGGCGAAGGTCAACCCCACTTGGGTCTTCACTTGCACCTGGTTGATTCCTTTGAACTTGTATTCCACGGGGTCTTCAACCGTGCATATGTTCGTGTCAGGTTCGTTCAACTTGTTCAGACAGGCGTAAAGTGTCGTACTTTTTCCGCTACCTGTGGGGCCCGTCACCAACATCAAGCCGTGGGGCATTTGGATCGACTCGACCAAGTCCTTGGATTGCCGTTCGTCGAAGCCGAGACCGGTCAATTCGATGGGAATGGCGCCCTTGTCCAAAATACGCATGACCATCTTCTCGCCATAGACGGTCGGCACCGTGTTGACGCGCAAGTCGATGCGTTTATCGCCGGTCTTCAAGGCGATGGCGCCGTCCTGAGGTACGCGTTTTTCGGCAATGTCCATTTTCGCGAGAATTTTGAAACGTGACACGATCGATACGAATTGCGATCGCGGCGGAGGCACCAATTCGCGAAGTGAACCGTCGACACGGATCCGAATCGCGCACGAATCCTCGAAGGGTTCGATATGGATATCGCTCGCTCCCGATCGAAGCGCTTGCTCCAGAATCTGGTTCACCATGCGGACGATACGGCCGTCAGGCCCTGCGGGCGGAGGCACGTCGATGTCCAGGATTTCCTCGTTCGAATCGTCGACGCCTTCGTCGTCCTCCTCCATGTCGTCTTCGCCCGAGTAGCCGCCGACGAACTTCGTGCGGCTTCCTCGATACAAGGTATCGAGCGATTTTTCGACCACCGTCAACGGCGCGATCATCGGCCGGATCGACATGCCGGTCAACAACTGCAATTCGTCGACCATCAACATGTCTTCATACGTGGCAAACGCCACATCGAGCATGTCCTCGTTGATTTCGACCGGCACCATGTAGTGCTCGCGGCAAAGCTTTTCGGGCAATAGGCCCGCGAGCCGCGGATCGAACGTCTCGGGCGCCATGTCGAACAACGGCAACATCAAATAGTCAGCATACACCTCGGCGATATATTGGCCCATCACCAACCCGTTCGCCACGAGGATGCTTTCCAGCGGACCAGGCAGCTTGGTCCGAGCCTCATTCAGGCTCTCGATCTGCTCCGGGGTGAGAATCTCCTTTTGCAATAGGAGCTTCACCAGCAGAGGCTGCAAACTATTCAGTTCCGCGGTAATAGCCATTTAACGTTCATAACTCAAGACAATTATTTTTCACGCCCATATACTCGAACAGTCATCCTAAACAACGTGAAGATTCCCGGTCGATCGACTGGGATTTTTCATGTGTTCGGAATGACATGGAAAGTTTCGTTTTGGTTTCAGCCCGCCTTCGGGAAAATCAAAAAACTACCCCCTGGGCTCTATTACAAATATAGGTTTCAAATAGGGTCATTTTCCTCCTTCGCCAGAGACATTGTCGGGATTCGCCGTAACCTTACCCCCAAAAGGCAGGAGGTTTTTAATAAGGGTCTCTTCCGCAGATTGTTTACCGACGGATTGCTTTCCCTTATCCCCCGCCATGGTCATCTTGACCGCTTTGGCGGATTTACTGTTGGAAGCCGATTTATGGGGGCCATTGGTGTAGGTCAATTCCAATATCCGGCCCTTGTCGCTTAAAAGCACCTTGTTCGGCAGGATGTCGATTATTTTAAACGTCGGCTTCAGTTCGTTACCCGTTGAAATCGTATCCTTGGGACCATATGTATTGCCGTTGATGATGGCCATGCGTTCATTATCGATAATGCAGGTTGCCTGCAACTTAAGGCTGCCGATCGGGTCGTAAAGGTTTTTGGGCATTTTCGAGACGTCGGCGGCCGGTGTCGATTTGATTTCAACCTTCTTCTCCTTCGACTTGAGAAGCGACTGCAAATCCATGCCTCCGAAAGGATTTTTTTCCGGAAGCGGAGCCAATTTGGGCATCAGGATCGAAGCAGCCAGTTCTGAAATGTCCGCCGGCGCTTGATACGTCTTCGAATCACTGATCATGTTCGACACGCTCGGCCAAGCACAATAGCCGACAAACGCCAGTACGGCCGCCGAGGGCGCTAATTTACCAGGTGATAATGCCATGTTTTAACCTGCAAGTCCTAAAACCACGATATTCATAATCATCTCGTCCTTGCTCTCATCCTTTTTTTTCGCCTTGTTCCGATCCTCCAAGACACGGAAAGTGATTTCATCCACGCGAAGCAGCCTTGGATTCGTTTCCAACCACCGCAGAAACTTGTTCAATTCATAATAGGTTCCGGTCAAATCAAGCTTCATTACGACAACTTGATAAGGGCCGATTTGTTTCGGTGCAAGGCAATCAAGCTTCGTAAGCGTGACGGGAAATCCGCGAACTCCCTCATGCATATATTGCATCCATTCCTTGCTGTCGGCTTGGCTGGGAATCCGCTTGGCGAATCGGCGGCATTGCGAGTGCAACTGTTCCAGGTTTTTTGCCAAGCCGGCCAACTTATACTCTTTATCGAGTTGCCGCTCGGTGTTGGTGATGCTCGCGGCAAGCGGAGTGTAAATCACCATGTATCCCAACAGCACCGTTGTGCCGAGAACAATAACCTTCAATTGGAGCGGCTCCTGAAGCCGTTCCATGATCTGGCTTTTGAAATCCGTGCGGCGTTCTGTGGTTCCCGGAGTCATGGTATTTTACTTTTTCTTCTTTTTCGGTCCGGCGTCTTTTGCCGCGGCCTTTTTGGAACATACGCCCGTGATGGTAAAATCAACCACGGCCTGCTCATTGGCGCCGGCCGGAGGCAACTTGAATTCCGTCTTGATGGCGGCAAAATCCTTTTTCCATTGCGGATCCTTCGGAATCACATTAAGGAAAGTATCGATCGACTTCGGAATCGAGCCGTCTTTTTCCAGGGGAGCGGTGCCCCGGAGCCGAAAAGTTCCGCCGCCCGGGGTTGTTTTTGCGTTTTTCCCGCCCGAACTGCATGCCAGTGAATTTTTACCGGTAAACGTGTTTATTTCCGCGTTGGCAGGAATGCGAGTAGCGGTATCGTAACCATACGTACTCCACAACATTCGTGTTTCCGTGAAATTCCGAACGGCGTTGACCCGGTTTTCCAGGCTTTTCTTTTCCTTCTCCAATCGGGCGATATCGGAATTGATCAAACAGGAATGCTGACTGTTTTCGGCTCTAGCTCGAACGCACATTTCATCAAGCTTCATGGAATGCCAAAACATCGCCACGCCCATGCAACCCAAGAGCGTAGCGGTTAAGCCCAGTTCAAAATCTCCTTGATCGGAGGCTTTGACTTCAAGTTTTTCGATAAATCAAATGCCTTGATGTCCTGCGATAGACACCCCATCGCAACACCGATCGAGATTGCCTCGCCCGTGAACTCCGGCCCCTCATGCCAAACGACCCGCGTTTCCATTTCCGTGGGCAACTGCTCTTCTTGAAGTTGCTTATGCAGATCCGAACGACCGTGGATCAAGGCATAATCCAAAGGCGTTTCTAAACCGAAATGCATCTGCTGGGTCTTCAAACCGCGAGCTGCGGAGAGAATCGCGAAGCTCTCCATGCAGGGGTTCATGACGAAAGTCTTCCAGGCTGTCGGTATGCCGCCGACCACCATCACGGCCAACCCCTGGTTGCCGCCTAAAAAGATCCGCATGATCGCTTTCGAGCGACGCGGCGGCTTATGTTGCATTTCGGCCAGACGCACCAACGCAAACGGTCCAGGCTCGGTGCGAACGGGTCGAACGCCGAGATCCTTCAGCATCGACACTACGCTCGCCATGTATTTGATCTTGCAGGCGGCCATCCGTGCCACGGGCAACTTGTTCACCGATCCGCGAAGTAAGTCGATCACTAAATCGTCAGCGGAGATATTCGAGGAGCAAAGTGCTTTTTGAATTTCCGCTTCCGGTCGCAGATCGCCGCTTTTCGGCGTAAGCCGCGTTCCAAAAAACACACGGGAGCCGACAAGTCCCACGGCGACCGAGGCGCGGCGTTTTGGCCCCAACAGCGGTACCAGCAAACGCTCGACCACTTCGGGCATGTTTTCCGCGGTATACGGTTCGCTCGAAGTGGATATTACCTGGGGGCCCAGGGGCGTCGATGCCACTTTAGCGACCGACACATCATGCTCGCCTAAAAACAGGCCGACGCCCTTGCGGATGGCGATTTTGGAGAGCAGTGCTTTCATAACCGTTCCATACCCCTATACAAAAAAGTGGGCGGCCGAGAGCGCTCGGCCGCCCACTACTGCGGCTCTCAACACATAGCAGTGGGATGCAAATCACCCGCCGCTGCTGCTGTAACCGGTGGACAACGGGCTGATGTCAATGCAAGTGCTATCGAGAATGCCGCTCGCACCGCTAAACCCGTTCTGTGTGAAAATGACCGAGTACGTTCCATAGCTGCTTGTTGCTCCGTCACGTAGCAACGTCAAACTCCAAGTAGGTGCACCGCTTCCGTGTGTCTCGGTGATTGCGGTTGTGGTGGTGACCGGGTCGCCCGCTTCATCGGTGAAATACTTCAACGAAGATTGGACAATATCCAGGTCGCCGATAGCATCGGCATAGCGTCCTTCCTTTGCCACATAACGCTCTTGAGCGGCACGAACGGCCGACAGGTAAGCAAACGCTTCTGACGCCTTGGTGCGCTCGACTGACTTCAGGAATCGTGGCACGCCGAAGGCGGCCAACACGCCGATGATCACAATGACCACGGCCAATTCAACCAACGTGAACCCTTTGCGAACCTTCTGATTTGACATGAAAAATGTCTCCCTTGTACCGTGCGCCTAGTTTGCGCGCAAATGTGAGAAAAATTAACAACGCAATGACGATCCTCACGCGAATCAGTAGTGTCCGGACACCATGCTTGCGTGATTTTCGCTACTATCAAACAGATAGTTTGGGTTTTTTAGGTTGTCAAATCAAAATAGAGAAAATAACCGCATTGCCTGGAAAAAACGCAGTTGCAACGGCTGTAACGAGACAGAAATTGCGTTTTCTACCACTATTCGCTGTGTAATAGTGCATCCCTATGTGGGGTTTATAAAAGCATGAATCCGGAGAATGGCGCAAAGTCATTGCATTGTAAAAGGAGAATTATTTTACCGTGTAGAAGGCCCAGTACGTTCTCTACGAAAGTCTCTATAATGCCAGACAAGCCGCTTGTCGGCTTCGCAAGGCAGAACCACTGGCACAAACATTACGGAAAGCGCACTAGTTTGCAGCCATCACTTACAGGCGGAACACCTGTTGCCGTAAAGGGAAACCATCCATTATTAGCACATATGCCATCAGGGCTTCGGAAACTGAAGGATACGTGTTTCGCCTAGGTGAAGCGGCAAGGTGATTTTCGGGCCCTTGCCAACGGCTTGACCCGTGAAAAGGTCGCGGATTGTGCCTGGCACTCCCACGTCAATCTCCAAAGGCCCGTCTTGGGCGCCGTGAAGCATCAAAAACGGTCCATTTGCCTGCACATTGCAGTCGGTCTGTGTTATCAGGTGTACGCCCGCTTGCCGTGCGGCCAACCGCAACAATTCGGAGGTCAAACCGGGCGGCCCGACAAACAGCGACGGCCCCTGGTCGGTTCGTCGCAACGCAACGGCCGCCGAGCCATCGGAATAGGTCGCGAGTACTTCCCCGCTTTTGGCATCTGCCGCCGTAAAAAGCGGCTCGATCCGACCTTGAGAACCAAATGACTTCTGCAAGCCAAGTTTTCGGCCTTCGGCAGTCGGCTCGGCCCAGGCCGGAACTCCCGCTAATTTCTTGATCTGGAATCCTGTCAGCTCGCGCATCGCGTCAAGCGAGGTTCCATTTGTTTCCTGATATCCGGGGGCATAGCACCATAGTTTCAAACTGCCGTTGACGGAAGCCAGGAGTCGCTGCCGTTCGGACGGTGCAAGACTCCATGCCGTGAGAAAAACATACATTTTCGCCTGCACACGTCCTTTAGCAACATCATCTTGTAGATACTGGCCATAGGGTGCGCCCAAACGCCCCAGCGCGCGTCGCGCTTCGTAAACGCATGGCGTAGCCGCGACATGGCCGCCGGCAGCTACGTGCATCATGCTTGTTTCGTCGATCACGGTGGCCACTTCGGGCCGGAAGGGACGCGGCGTTTGCAACAAGGGCTCATCCAAGGCTTTAAGTTTGCCCATCTCCTCCCACATCCGTGGATCGTTGAACCAGCCGGTCATGCCAAGGTCCATCCACCAGGTCCCGAAATTCCGCAGGGCGCATTGTGCCGTGTTGCGAACTAACTCGTTATTCGTTTTTTCAAGGGTATCTACTCCGTCTTCCCAGCCGGGCGCAGCGCCCGTGCCAAGGTACGTTCGCGTGTCATCCTCGTAGAGCCACATCTTGCCGGCCAAGGCCACGCTTTCGGCCGCAGTCATCGCCGGCGCGCTTTGGCCCAGGCCCCGGTCGAAATACGAGATGGGTGAACAAAGGATGTCGATATCGGGACTGTTCAATACGCGACGCAACGCGTAATGGCCCGACGTGGCAGGGCCATTGTTCACCGGTGCGAACTCAAACAAGTAACCATAGAAGAAAACCACCAATTTGCGACCATGCGATGCCTGTCTAGCGGCATGGGCGAGATGACACACGCAATCGGCCATCATTTCCTGCTGGAACACCGTGAAATCAATCACCCGTCGTTCGGCAACAGGATCGCGCAGCACGCCCGCCGGGGCCGCGCGTCGCAAGGCCGGAGAGGGTACGGTCACGGTTTCGAGCGTTACGTGGGGATCGTGCCAAGAAGTGCGCAGCGCCGCGTCGTCATGGTAGCGGTTTTTCAGCCAGACTCGCCATGCCTTGAGATCGCCCTGGGCGTAGCCGTTCAACCCCGGTCCCCATGTGTCTTGATAAAACCACTCGTTTGTATTTTGGCCTGCGGGATGGTAACCCGCCATGTGAGCGCCAAATTTCTCTTCCAGATGCGCGATCAGTGCGGACAATCGTTCGGCTGCGTCACGACGGTAGTCCATTGAGGCCACGACCACATCTGGCATCCCCGACGTTCCACGGTCCCAAACCATGCGATCATCAGGATGCGAGTCGTACCACCATGCCGGCGGATACATCATGATGCGCGGCAGCAACAATGCCCGCGGATTTGTTTCCAAGACGGTTTGGCATAGATTATCCACCGCCGACCAATCGACCTGTTGCCCCGGTTTCGGCCAAGGAAGATCTACAGGAAAGCTTACGAAATCAACACCGGCCGAAGCAGCCAGTTTGATTTGATTCTGAAAACAACCGGGCGGACCGCCAAGGTATTCATAAGTTGTCCCCGGCCGATAAAAAGCAATCGTAAGATCGCGTAACGGATTGGCTCTTACCCAAAGACTGACGCGATAACGATGCCCCTTGCGCAATGTGATGTTCGGCTGGTGATAAATATGAAAATCCGGGCATGCCCCCGCTGCCGGTGCTTTTAGCGCGATATGCAGCGCAGCCGACCCCTTGAATCCCTGGCCCGGCTCAACGTTCACCGTTCCAACGGTGTTCTTGGCTCCTTGCGGCCAGATGTTCCACGATTTTTGGAAACTGTCCGTCCCTTGCTCAAAATCGGAGATGGGAAAAGCATCCTGTCCGGCATCCAGATCCACGCAGCGGATGTCGTCGAGATAAATATCGCCCGGCGTATTACCAAAGCGAAAATGCATGGTTGCGAGGGAGGCATCTTCCTGGGCGGCCAAAAATTCAAAAGTAATCATCTGCTCGGCTTTTTCAACGTGAATCAAGCCGGGCCCCATCCCGCCCCAAAACATACGCGCCCGAACGGGCTTGCCATCCACTACGATCCGCGGAACACCCAACGAAGCGTCTACTCGCACAGTTTCCACGGCCGAGGCCGAGGAAGCTGCAATCATTACGAGACAACCTATCGAAAACCAAAAACTGCGCGGATTGCACATGGTAAAGTCTCTCTTCGAGGGAAAGATCAATTCAGGGTAGGAGCAATAAGGAAGGTGTGAACCAAAGCACCATTATAAATGGTGAAATTGCGTAAGCAACAATGACCATTGGTGTTATACCGGCACACGCTTTGTTATGCACCTTTTTTAAGCGGTCCTTGACGGGAAAAATAGAATCGTGTAGGATTTTTTCTTTCGACATTGCTAGATGCCGATTTTTTACGTTTGGCATACCGCAGTCTGAAGACACCACCCATCCGCTGGGATCGCTGACCGTTTATGGTTGCGGTGAGCTATTCTTATGGAGGGTATTAGGCGTCACAGAATGATGCTTACAAATCCGGTTTAATTTTAGCGATACCGAAAACCAATAAGTAGTAATAGATATTACTGCTGCCGGGCGCATAGCTCAGTTGGTTAGAGCGCGTCCCTGATAAGGACGAGGTCTGCAGTTCGAGTCTGCGTGCGCCCACTGATATAACTGATTGCTACACAAGGATATAGAGATTATCCAAAAGGGTGGGAACGGGAGCGTAACGGTTGGTTTGCACCTTTAAACCCTTTCAGCCATAATTGAGAAAAGAGCTACCCGCTCGGGTATTCGCCAGCTAGGAGGCAGTAGCAGACATTTCCAGTCCGTCACGTGTTTCTTTAACTTATGGATTGGAAGAGTCACTCATGGCGAGGGAATTGCATCCCTGGTTCTATCGTTCTGACGAACCAATGCTTGGCGAGTTTCTCTAAAAGCTCTCGCAGTTGGTGGCAAACAAGATATCTCGACAATAAGCATCGGACTGGGCAAGTCCCAATATTGCGTAATACGCTGAAATCCAATTTGACACGTGGCTTTACGTGGAGCCAGGCTCGCCGTGGGAGAATGGCTACGCCGAATCGTTCCACAGCCGCCTTCGCGACGAACTGACCAACCGTGAGGAGTTCACGAGCTTGGCAGAAGCCCGGCACATGGCCGACGCTTGGCGATTAGTGTACAATCACCGTCGTCCGCACAGTTCGTTGGGCTAATCAGACCCCGGCAGAGTTTGCCGCTAGCTGTGCCTGCTTCCGTTCCGGTTGCTGCGTTCCCTCCACTCCAGCAGCACAGCCGAAACCCCAGAGATACCATTACCCGTTACCCTACCAATACTCTCATACGCATTCTAATCTGAAGTAGCGCGCCTACTATTGCGCTTTCCTATTTTGCCC
>CAYWGR010000070.1:18827-26291 GCA_964458015.1 uncultured Planctomycetaceae bacterium | reverse complement strand
GCGGTAAGATCGGTTTCATGGCCTGGCGTCATGGGAGCAGGTCCGCCGGTGAGCCCGCGAGGTATCGCCGGCAGCCAGGGCAATGCTGGCCGTCACCAGTTGGCCGGCCACTTCGTAGTGAATTTCCACGGGCTTCGACGTGCCATAAAGCCGCTGTAACGGATGCGTCAGATGATGTTCGCGGGCGATAAATTGAACGTTCGCGGTTTGTTGCGATCCGATAAACCCGGCATGACCGTAAGCCACCTGCTGGGCGCGGTATTTGTCGAACTGGGCCATGCTGCCGGCGTCGATTCCCCAGATGGAATTGTAACCGCGGCGATACCATCGTTCGTAATAGCCCATGCCGTGGTTGACCATCTGCGGATGGATCTTCAAGAGATCGAAATCGAGAAACGCCTCGTGGTCTTCGCCGCCGTTGACCTGAGCCTCGACGCCGTCGCAACGGCCGGCCCAGAAGAAATGGTTGCATCCCTCGCCGAACAACGGCCCATGGTGCGTATCGCGCATGAATTGGAACAATTCCGTATCATATTTCACCTTGGCCAAAGCCTGGGCTGCCATCGGCTGATCGGCCTGGTGGTCCAACTGATGCCAAGGCGGAACGCATGTATGCACATCGAGATAACCGGCCGTCGTCGCAAACCGGCTGTGGATCTCGGGCGCGTTCTTCTTGGCAAATTCCAGCGCCCTGTTGCATTTCAGCCCGTAGCTCTGCACCTTCGTGCCTTCGTTGTACCACGCCTTTGAGGGCGAACCGTCGGCCAACTGAACGCGCGCTGTCGGATCATAGGACGGTGCATCGGGATACAGGTCGATGTAATTTTCGTGAAGCGACCACAAATAGCCGCACTCGTTGGCCGCCTTGCCGAACTCGATCATGCCCGGGTCGCCGCCGAAATCGGGATTGGCCGGCAGATGGTCGGGCAATTTCACGTCATAGCCGTAACGCTGCCAAACGTGCGAAATGATCGCCACGTGATCGATGCCGTTATCCTTCAGAGTCCGAAGATTTTCCGCATCGCCGGCATAAGTGTTCTTGTGATGTCCCCAAATATCCAGCATAATCCGCGGCCCTAACGCCGCCAAATACGGCGAGGGAGGCGAGGGGATGTTCGGCAACACTTCGCCCACGTCGGGCGAAACCGACACGTAGCCCGTCTCGACCATGGGATTGCGTGTTCCATCGGTCTTGGTTTCGTAGATGGCCGCATCCTGCGGACAACTCGACGCATGGGAAACGGTCCAATCCAAATACCGGCCCACATAAAGCCCCAAGCCCGGCAGATAATTCAACGAGCCTATAAGATACGGCACGCCGATTTTTCGGCGCAAAGCGACGGAGCCGGTCGTGCCCAGCGAGAACCGGCTGACCGTCGGCTGCTCGCAGCGGGCCGAAACCACCAGGGCCTTGCCGATGATTCGATAGGTCCACTGAATTTCCAGCGGCTTACCCTGCAAATCGTATTGCCAAACGACGCGCAGCCCCTCGGCCTCGCGTGTAATGCTCGCGGCCTTGCCGCCGCGCAACGCAATCTCTTGCGGCTTGCCATTTTGTTGTACCGTGGCCCAAACGCCGCCGCCGGCCGCCGGTTGGAAGGGCGGATGGTTGTCCATTTGAACGGTGAAATCGTCCAAGGTTCCCGTCTTCGGCGTCAAAACGTAGACCAATCGGCCGTCCTCGCCTTCGTAGACGAATCGCCAAGCATCGCCCGCCTGCTCTACGCTGTTTTTGCACGGCAGCAGATTGGAAGGCGCAACGCCGTTCTGCGGAGTATTGCTCAGCCGTTCAAGATTGTTTTTTGCCGTTGCTTGATAAGCCCGGGTGGAAGTCAGTTTTTGCACGAGGTCATTGCCGGCTTGTTGCGCATCGCCGACCGTGATCTTGGGATCGCCGAACCACGCGCTATCGTAGGCGGTATTGTTTTTCGGTCCCGGTTCGGTCTGGAAACGCAGTTCAACTGTTTTGCCCGCATAAGGGGTAAGATCAAAACTGTAGTCTTGCCACGCGGCCTTGACATAATGTTGCCGCATCAGTTCTTTCGGCTGTCCGCCGTCTTCCGTCAGCGTGCAAGAGAACGTTACGCCGTCGCTCTTGCCGGGCGCAAGGCTATCCGGCGGCATCGCAATGCCGAATGAAAGGCGAATCGCCGACGCCTGCGGCAACGCCAAACGATAGCTCCCCCAAACCTTGCCCGGCGGAACCAACCAAGGCGAATGCTGCACGATGACCGCACGATTTTCAACGCGCCCCGTATCCGAGAAAGTGGCGCCGCTTGTGGGATCCGAACCGCCTCCGCCCGGCAAATTCATTTCAACGGGATCTTTGCCGTAGGACTGCCAAAACATGCGGCAAAAACCGAGATCGGTCAGCATGGTCGTGCCCGGCGGCAGCGGCGTCGCCGGCACTGGGCCTTCGGCTGCAAGAATGGCCGTGCAATGTGAAAGCAACAACACGATCCCAAACGACTTTGCAAAGCATATCATCAGGAAAGCTCCCAAATCTCTCAATAGGCAGGAAAACAACCGGCGGGGCTGGTACGCTGTCCAAAAAGTTGTTGCCATCAAAAAAACCGCTTGCGGCTTCGCAGGGAAATGCGCCCGGCAACAGTATCATGGAAGGCGTACTAGAGTAAACAAAATCAGTCTACCTAACCGCGGCACGGAATGCAAGCAAATATCGACCTGTGGCCTTGTTTGACCGCAAACGCGGCTATTTCAGTCGCATTTGCGACACCGCAAACACCATAAGGCAATTCAACAGCGCGAGACAGCTACTGGTTGGATCAGCAAAAAACCAGCAACAAGAACGACCGTCCACGGCCGTTGTTGTGCGAGCGAGAGGGCCTTTAACGATGGTAGCCAAGCGATTTGATCACCGAGAGCATTTCTTCGAACGTCACGAAGCGGCGGCGGTGACGCAGTTTGTAGTGATCGATGGCTTGTGCCAATTCGGCGGCCTCGGGCGAAAGATCATCGTGCGAATTCCCGAATTGTCGGCGCTCGACGCCCGGCGCTCCGGTATCGGTTTCTCCGCTTCGACGATCCACAAACGGAATGGGCGACGACGTTACCGACGATTCCACAACTTGGGACATTCCATACTCCTTCAAAGGATCTTACTTGGATCGCGATTGTATATTCCTCTAAAGGAATCCTAGCTTGCAATCTCATCCCGTGAAAAATCCGTAGCCAGACCGGGGGTGCGAAAAGTAATGATTGTAGTGATTATCGGAGGCCGGGCCGAACTACATCGAGCAGAGGGCGGCCTGCGTAATCATAAAAACACTGTTCGTTGAGAATTTGCCCGGTAAAACGTGCTTTCATCGCGCGATCACCGGGGCTATCAAAAAATTCTACATACCAGATTTGCCCCCGGCGGAGCTTCTCTTCGAATCCGTCGAAAGCTTCGGCCTCCTCGGGTGTTACAACACGCACATCCGAGGTGGGTAAGGCCAGGTATCGAATAGGCCAAAGGTTCCACCATTCGGAACACACGATCCAGATGTCTTGTTGTGACGCATTCTCGTCTTTGATTGTCGAGGCGTTTTTTAAAATGTATTCCAACGCGGCTTGTTTGGGGTCGACAGACGCCGCGCGGAACGTGAGATGGGCTTGCCCGCCGGTTTGCTCGATGAACCGGAAATAGTGGGCATAAAAATCGGCCATCCAAAACCAGCCGAGCAAAGGAACGAGCATGAGAACATAACGCCATCGCGGCGCGGCGGCTTCATAGACCAACATTGCCCCGCGCGAAAGCAGCAAGGCAACCAGCCCAATCAGTCCAACGGCGAATCGTTCGTAACCGGGGGCCAAAGCCGGGGGACCGGCTGCCACGACAAACGCAAGAAGCTGCAACAGCCAAGCAGTTGGCAAGAACAAATCGCCGCGGTGGTAGATCGGCTTTTGACGCGACCGCTCAAGCAGCCAGACCGAGGTGAATACGGCGATCCAAAACGCCACGACATCGAGCCCCCAACCGTCTAAATCCTGGGGTAGCGGCCATTCGAACCACGACCGCGAGCCGGCGATGTAACGATAGATCGTTCCGCCGGTAAAGAGCCTCGCATAAAGTACGGCGGTCGGCGGCATGCCGTCGGGCTGCAAAACTTCCGTAAAATTCGCCAGCCGTTCGAGCAGTCGTCCTCGCAACGGCCCCCGCGACCATTGGGCCGCATAACACCAAAGAATCACCAATACCGCGGTAAGGCCGAGGAGAACGACCGTTGAACGTGAAATGCCGAGTTGGCCAATCTTGGTCTCTTCCCGGTTTGCTGCGGCATGGCTTCCGGCTGTTTTGCGCAATAGGTTGATTAAAAAAACCACAGACGTTATCGCACCGACAAAGATGTTCGTCGGATGCACCCAAAAGGCCACGGCCAATGCAAGGAGCGATGCCGCGATCCAACGGCCAAAATGCTCGGGGAACCGCACGGCGGCCAATGCAAAATAAATCACCGGCAACGTGGCGGCCAAGGACTGGCTGGCATCCCAGCCAAAACGACTGTAAGCAATATCCAGCGGCACGATAGCCAACAGCACGGTCGAAAAGGCAGCCGTCCGTCGATCAAAAACCCAGCGGCAGAAAAACCAATTGATCGCCAAGGCGGCTATGCCGCTTAACAATGCCACGGTTCGCAATAGCACGATCGAAGGCGGAAAACAAATGTGCAGCAAGACCAGCGGGCCAAGATAGAACGGATTCAAAGGGTTGCCTGTGGGCGTATGCCATGCGACCTCCTCGCCGTGCAAGATGCGCCAGGCCGTTACGCCATACCATGCCTCATCGCCATTGACGCCTGGTATGTTGCCTAGTGCAAAGATGCGAAGACCGATTGCCGCAAGGAGAAGGGCAAAAAAGTGGAGCGAGCAGAGAGATGCAGTGAGAGAGGAATAAGGAGAGGGAAGCGGAAATGCGGAAAAATCGGCAGCATCGCAACAGACATTATCCTTGGACTTTTTCATTGCGAGTCTTTGTTCTCCATCGCTTTTCTATCCTCTATCCCCTAGTCTCGAGCCTCTAGCCCCGATCTCAACACGGCTCCTGGCGTTTGCTGGGCCGTTTGGATGCGGTCGAGCAGTTCGCGGCTCGGTTGATGCTGCGGCTGAAGGGCCAATGCCTGCTGCGCAGCGCCCAGGGCTTCGGCGGGATGCCCGGCCAAGAGCTCGGCTTGACCAAGTTGGTAGAGCATTTCGGGCGTTGGCTTTCCTCGCGTAACGGCCGCGGCAAAACTTTCGACGCCGTCGTCGTAGCGTTGCATGGCGACATAAGCAAGACCCTGGAAATAGAGAACTTGCGCAGGCTCCTCGCCTGCCGTGTAAGTATCAGCCAGGGTCTGAAGCGCCAGCAAAGCGCGATCCGGTTGGTTTAATTGGCGATGCAACTCGGCAACTTCCAATAGGATCGCGCGATCATTAGGAGCATAATTCAAAGCGCGTAAATAGTCGGCCAATGCCTCGCGCGGTTCGCCGTTTGCGCGCATCACGCCGCCGTGAATCGACCAAGCCGAAGCCAGCTTCGGATCGAGATTCAAAGCCCTCTCGGCGTCTTGCCGAGCAAGTTCGGGTTCGTCGTTGGCCAAATGCATTTCCGCCAAGCGGGCCCAAAGCGAGGCGTCCTCGCCTACCAAACGCCCGGCTTCCTCCAACTGCGCGATCGCCGCTTGCCGGGCGCCGCGCCGCCATAGCGCTTCACCATAGTTGCGATGTGCCTCGGCATCGACCGGACAAGCGGCCACGGCCTGCGAGAGAAGCAGTTCAGCCTTTACCTGATCGCCGCGATCGAGCGCAACCGCCCCTTGTTGCGATAACCGACGACAATCCGTCAGCGCAGCAGGCACTGGTCCCTCGCGCCCCGGCAATCGGCAGCCGGACGAGAGCGGCGCTAGCAACAAGACAACGCTGAAAAGTGGATGGACGTACCGCATTCGAGCGATTCCGAGGCTGATTTCTCCGCGCAGCGCCGGAGACCAACCTCGCACACTAACAAAAGCACCAAAATGCCACCATCCCGATTTGCACAAATCCCTTTTAGGGGGGTGATCCTGGGCCTTTTCCGATGTCCTAAGCACTTGGTAGAATACGATCATGCCTGCACACTTTCACAGCTTGGGAATTTGCTTCCAGTATCCCGATAACTGGACTCTCGATGATTCGGATGCCCTGTTGGGCCGGAAATCGGTGACGGTCTATAGCCCCCAGGGGGCCTTTTGGACCGTAGCCATCCATTCCGCATCGGCCGATCCGAAAAAACTAGCAGGCACCGTCGTGGCGACTCTAAAAAAGGAGTACGACAGCCTCGAAATCGAAGATGTCGAAGAGGTCATGGCGGGCCATGTATTGGCGGGCCATGATTTGGCATTCTATTGCCTTGATTTGACCAATACCGCCCAGGTTCGCAGCTTCCGGCTTGCCCATGCTGTCTATACGATCTATTGTCAAGCGGAAGACACCGAGTATGAGCGTATCAAGCTGGTTTTCAAAGCCATGACTTTAAGCCTCTTAAGTGGACTGGAAAGTGAAAACGAAGCCGAGGATTAGTGGCTTCTCCAAAGTGCATATACGACCTATACTTTCCCGAAGGCATCGCTATAATCGGCGCATTCCTTCTTATTGCCCTTGTTAAGTCAGATACCCTGTAAAACGAGGTGGTTCAATGGCAACAGCTACGCCGGTTTCCTGTATTGCGCACATTGGTGAAACTGCCGGAGTAATTTGGAAGGTACTCTCGGAAAAAGGTCCTTTGACCATGGCGAAACTGGTCAAGGCGGTCGGGGGGCCTCGGGATACGGTGATGCAGGCTCTTGGATGGCTTGCGCGTGAAGGCAAGGTCAACATCCACGAGGAAGGGCGCAATCGCGTGGTTTCGCTGAATGAGCAAGGCGACTAATGCTCTCCAAACAGTTCCTGCAAGGCTAGAAAAACGCTCGACGCCATGTCCACGGCTGGCATGAACATGGCGTCTTCGAGATTGAATCGTAGCGATTTTCGCGGCCCTTTATTTGGCGGGTTTGCCCTTTGCGGGCGGTACAACAGCGGCTGCATCGGCCTTGGCCGCGTCTTTTTTCTCAGCCTTCTTCTTGTCGGCTTTCTTTTTGGCCTGCTCTTCCTTGGCTTTGGCTTCCGCCGCTTCAATTTTCTTCTTCTGTTCCGGCGTTAAGAGTGCCTCGATCTTGTCGGTTTGCTCTTTTTTTGCTTTTTTTAGCTGTGCCTCAAGAGCGTCGATCTTTGGTTTGAAATCATCTTGAATCTTGTAGATTTTGTCGCGCTGCTCCTGGGTAACGACATCCTTGTAATAAGGCGGAAGGCGATGTGACTTCTTCGCCTCTTTTTTGGCAGGATCGGCATCGGCGCCATACGCGGGTTGATGGCAAGCTGTGGCTGCCACTCCGAAAAACAATATGCCCACAAAGACGACACGGCTCGCTAAAGATCGCACCATTAGAAATCTCCTTTTTTAAGGAT
>CAYWGR010000070.1:0-18817 GCA_964458015.1 uncultured Planctomycetaceae bacterium | reverse complement strand
TTAAGGATCAGTCCTGCAAAACGATGCACAATACCATTCGATTATACAATTCCTTAGGGCTACATCAATGGGGGGGTGTGTAATGCTGGTAGGATTTCAGGTATTCGGTGCTAGGCATGACCCCTTACCGTAGGCTACACTTGATGGATCTTGCGGCGTCTTTACCTTTTCTCGTCGAGGGAGGAAAACGGGTTACCATGAAATCATTCGTTACTTGCATTGGGGTATCGGGTTTTGTTTTCGCGCTGTGTCTAGCGGGAGCGGTCTCACGATCCGCGGCAGAGCCGATTCCGGGCGGAGATGTCGCAGGTTCATCGCCCGCGACGAATCAATCGCAGGAAGTAACCGACGCAGTGGCAAAATTCAAGCAGCGTGATTTCGACGGCGCGTTGAAGCTGCTGAAGGAAGCGGTGAAGAAAAATGCCGATCTGCCGCCGGCACAGGTCATCATGGCCCAACTGTTTTCGCAGGCCAATATCCCTCAAGGCGTGCGCAATGCTTTAGAACAAGCGACGACCGAGTCGCCCGACGATCCCGAGGCCTATGCCATCATGGGCGACATTGCATTGCGCGAACGACGTGTAACCGAAGCCGATCTTTTATATCAGAAAGCGGGCAGTTTAGTCGCCAAGCTCTCGAAGAGCGCGAAACGCAAAGAGATGCTTCAGCCACGCATCCTTGGCGGCGAGGCGGCGGTTTCAGAGGCCCGGCAAGATTGGGCCGGAGCACAAAAGAAACTGGAAGCATGGCTGAAATTTGATCCGAAGAGTTCGGTGGCCATGCAGCGACTTGCCCGATGCTTGTTCCAACAGAAAAACGCCCAGGGAGCTTTGGAAAAGTTGAAGGAAGCCGCCAAGGCCGATCCGGACGTGTTGACGCCCGAGGCGATTTTGGCGCAATTCTACGAACAGGCCGGCGATCGAGAGAATGCGAAAAAATGGATGGCCAAGGCCTTGGCTGCCGCTCCGAAAGACCTGAAAACGCATTTAGTGGCCGGACAATGGGCCTTGGAAACAGGACAACTCGACGAAGCGCAGACCCAAGCGACCGCGGCGATGCAGATCGATCCCAAATCGCTCGATGCGAAGGTGCTGCGCGGCGTGATTGCGTTGTTCCAGAAAGACTATCCGGCGGCCGAGCGCTATTTTGAAGCCGCCCATTTGCAGTCGCCTCGTAACTTTGCCGCCAGCAACAACTTGGCATTGGCGCTGATCGAGCAGAAAGATGAAGCGAAGAAACGTCGTGCGTTGGAGTATGCCGAGAACAACGTGCAGCAGTTCCCGAAGGTTGCCGAGGCTGCTTCGACGTATGGCTGGGTTCTCTACAAGATGGGGCGTTTAGACGATGCGGAAAGGGCGCTTCAGGCAGCGGTCAACAGCGGAGCGATGAATGCCGATACGTTCTACTACATCGCCCGGCTCTCGGTGGATCGCGGACGTGAGGCGCAAGCCAAACAATGGCTGGAAAGCGCTCTTAAGAGCACAGGTCCCTTTGCCATGCGGCAAGAGGCTCAGGCGCTGATGGAGCAGCTTAAAAAATAAAGATCATGGCAAGCGGTCCATCGTTGCCATGATCTTAATCCTGAAACGGAACATCAAGTGTCCCGCCCCTCCCGGCAGGTCTATCATTGATTTCATCGGCAGATCGAGTCGATGTCTAAAGCTGTTTTTGTCGGATAAAACGCAAAAACTGAAATTTCCAAGCATAACGGCCAGGAAGTTTGCATCCGCCCGGCCGTGATGCGCACTCTTGGTCGGACGTAGGAACTTCGCAGGCTACGGCGATGCTGCGTCTGATTCCGGAACAGACCAACCGATGGTCGCAATCCATGAGTGAAAAGTGGCCGGATTCTCTTTTTTCGCATGGTTCCATTGCCCGCATAAACCACGCTGTCGGAATAGATTGCCAACACTCAAGAATCAGGGTTGGGAGTCTCTACTTTTACCATCAATACAACCGACACTAACCATAGGACTAATCCGCACGACATTGCGGTCGGAATCGCTATAGCAATTATAAACGTCACTCACCCATCCCCCGTATGAAGGGCGGCTTGCCGGGAAGTCGCAGCAACAGTATGATGGATAAAGAAAATATAACGGCGATCCGCCACGCGAAATGGCATTCGTGGCCCGCCGATGCGCCCTGTTCCCGAAGTTTTGTTGAAGAGGCCAAGGAAGCCTTCGCTACAACTCCCCGACGGCAGACGAAGATGGAGCCGCAAGGACGCTGTCACCCTGCCGCAAGTGCAAAGAAACTGCCTATGTACGTACTCGAAACCCGCGGCCTGCGAAAGAACTACGGCGCCGAGGGCGAGGTGTGCGTTCATGCGTTGCGTGGAGTCGATCTCCAGGTTCGCAAAGGCGAATTACTCGCCATCATGGGGCCTTCAGGTTCGGGAAAAAGCACGTTGTTGCACATCCTCGGCGGCGTTGAAACGCCCAGCAGCGGTCAGGTGCTTTTGGAAGGCATCGATCTGGCCACGATGAACGACGATCAGCGCACCATCATGCGTCGCGAGCGCATGGGTTTTATTTTCCAATCGTTCAATCTCTTGCCGGCCTTTACGGCCGAGGAAAACGTCGCCTTGCCCTTGGAATTAGGCGGAACTTCTTCGTCGGAAGCGAAGAAACGCGCCATCGAGGCATTGAAACTCGTGAGCATCTCGCATCGCCGCGATCATATTCCCAGCGCGATGTCGGGCGGCGAGCAGCAGCGAGTGGCCATTGCTCGCGCCCTGGTGATGCGGCCGGCCTTGTTGCTGGCCGACGAGCCGACCGGCAACTTGGATAGCGCCAATGGCCGGCAGGTAACGGCGCTGCTTCGGCGGTTGGCCACGCAGGAAGATCAAACCATCGTGATGGTGACGCATGATTCAAGTGTGGCGGCCCAGGCCGACCGACTCGTGCGATTGCGTGATGGATTGGTGGAGGCCGACGGCGAGGTGGATGCCCTTGCTTCGCAGACGCACCCCCTGCCGCTCCGCAATTGCTTGTTCAAGGGAACCGGTTGATCGCCAGGCGAAAGGGAAGCACGGGCAAGATAGCCCACGGTGCTCTCGGCGATTATCGCACAACATCGATATCTAAGCACTAAACGACGGATCGACGCATTAGATCGGCTGCTAAACGGTCGGATGACCGCAACGGAACACTCGCATGATCCTCTGGAAATTCACGTTTCGGGAACTGAAGAATCGTCCGGGCCGCGCTACGCTGACGTTGTTGAGCATCGTCATCGGCGTCGCCGCCGTTATCGCGGTTACGGTGGGCACGGCCACCACGCATCAAGCCAGCAAGGACATGTATGCGGCCGTGGCCGGACGCACGGGACTTGAGATCGTCACGGCGGGCGACGGTTTCTTCGAGGAGTCTGTAACGGCGGATATCGAGAAGATCCCCGGCGTAAAGGCCGCCGTTCCAAGCGTCCAGAAACTTTCCTCCTTGCGTTTCCAAGGCAGCCGCATGGGCATGTTGGCCATGGGCATCGATCCGGTGCGTGATGCCGCCGTGCGCGACTATGAATTGGCCGAAGGCGAATTCTTCAAGGAAAAATACGAAGCCATGCTCGAAGTCGGCTTTGCCCGCGGATTGGGCGTGCATGTCGGCGATGAAGTAAAGCTCGGTTCGACGCGCGGCGGGCTTTCGGGCAGCATGAAAACCTTTAAGATCGTCGGATTGCTCTCGCCGCGCGGCGCGGCAAGTTTCAAGCAAGGCAGCACGATCTTCATGCCCCTGAAGACGGCCGAATACCTGTTCTCCAAGGTCGGAAATATCAACACGATCAGCGTGGTGCTGGCCGAAGGCGCCGACGAAAAGGCCATGACGGAAACCATTCGTTCCCGCTTGCCTGCCGGCCTGACGGTTCGCTCTCCGATGGAGCGGTCGCAACTCTCTAAAGAGATGATCGAGAAAGTGCGTCAGGGACTCAATTTCTCGCATGTGATGATTTTGGCACTGGCGTTTTTCACGATCCTGAACACGTTTTTGATGAACGTAGGCGAGCGGCGGCGACAGTTGGCCGTGCTGCGGGCGATCGGTGCAACACGCAGCCAATTGATGCGAGTCTTGCTCACGGAAGGCATCGTGATGGGTGTGGTCGGCACGGTGCTCGGCGCGGCCGCCGGACTAGGCGGCGCTTATTTGCTCGCGCAGTCGATGAGCAAAATCTACAATACGCCCATGCCTGCGCTGCAAATCACTCCCGAACCGTTCATTCTCGTCGCCTTTTTGGGCCCGGGCATTTCGCTTCTGGCGATGTTTGTGCCGGCCTGGATTGCAGGCAAGGTGTCGCCGTTGGAAGGCATGCGATTTGTCGCCGCTCAAGGACGCACTCGCATCTCATTGAAATACGCCTGCTTCGCCGTGACGGTTTTCCTGGTCATGGGATCTCTGATAGCGGCATGCATCGCCGGCTATCTCCCGCCGCAGATGATGATCGTTCTGGGGATGTTGTTCACGGCCGCCTTTTTGCTGCTGTTGCCGATGATCTTGGGATTGTTGGCCTGGGCGGTGTCACTCGTTTTGTATCCGATATTGGGGACCGAGGGCCGCATTGCCAATCGACAGGTGCTGCGCCGCCGCGTTCGCACGACCCTTACGGTCGGCATTCTTTACGTGGCCGTCAGCACGGCCGTTAGCCTGGGCACCAACATTCTGGATACCGTTCAAGACATTCATACGTGGATGGAGAAGACCCTCAAGGCCGATTTCCTGGTCGGCGCCATGAAACAAGACACCGCAACG
This sequence comes from uncultured Planctomycetaceae bacterium, assembly GCA_964458015.1. Lineage (GTDB taxonomy): Bacteria > Planctomycetota > Planctomycetia > Pirellulales > Thermoguttaceae > CAYWGR01. The sequence goes on along the minus strand of CAYWGR010000070.1, from coordinate 14,072 downwards.
GGTATGTCGGCAAAAATGCCGGAATCGATGGTGGATGAACTTCGCACGATCGACGGCGTTACCGATGTCAGCTCGCTGCGATTCTTAAGCGGCGCGGTTCGGCTCAATGGTCCTGAGGGAGGCAAGCAACAGGTTGTGATCTGCGTCCGCGATTACACCGGTACGGGTACTCTGCCGTTGGATATCAAGGCGGGCGATACCACTAAGATTCGCGATAATCTGGCCAAGGGCGAAGTGGTGCTAGGCACGGTTTTGGCGCACCGTATCGGCGTAAAAGTGGGCGATATGGTAACGCTCGACACGCGCGAAGGCCCCAAGGATATTCGCGTGGCTGCCACGGCCACGGCGTATTATGTCGGCGGTATGGTGATTTACATGGAAGGCGAAACCGCCCGGAAGCTGCTGAACATCGAGGGCGTCGATAAATTCTCGATCACCACTGACCCCAGCAAGCAAGAAGCGGTTCATGCCAAGCTCAAAGAAGTCTGCGAGGCGAACGGCCTGATGGTCCAATCGTTCGCTGATGTGCGCAGGAACGTCGATGAGCTTACCAAGGGATTGATCGCCGGCCTTTGGGGGCTATTGGTCCTAGGCCTCGTCGTCGGTGCGTTTGCCGTCGCCAACACACTGACGATGAACGTGCTCGAACAAACCCGCGAGCTAGCCTTGCTGCGCGTCGTCGCAATGACCCGCTGGCAGGTGCGCAAGACGATTTTCGCCCAGGCCATCATTGTTGGCATGATCGGGCTCCTCACGGGCACGGTCGGCGGCATGATCGGCGCTTATGTGATGAACCTCAGTTCCGTGCCACTGATGGGGCACGCCCCGACGTTCGCTTTGCATCCGTCGCTGTTGGCGATTTGCTTCGGCATCGGCATGGTGGTGATTCTGCTGGCGGCTTGGCTGCCCGCCGAACGCGCCTCCCGGCTGAAGCTGCTCATCGCCTTGCAGTATGAGTAAAGCCGAACGTTATTGATGTTTGCTTAGATAATGAACCGGCCGGTCAACTTGATTGGCCTGGATTTCGGCCTCCCGATGGTCGGCCTTGGTTCATTGGCTGTGCAAAGGTCAATAATTCCAACTGGAACGCCACGATCAGCCCCGAAGGGCTCGATCAATCGTCGATCGTCGTGCGCCCGGTCGCCACGTCGAATTCATAGATGGCCGGCACCAGCATGGCGGCGGCCGTGAAACCGTAAGCAGCCACGGTGACCAGAAAGACGGCCAGTGATGCATCGAGCAGATAGCTGGTGATGGCGTAGAAAGTTGCGAAGGGGCAAAGGAACGACGCCACGCCGATCGCCGGCGAAGGATTCCGCACACCCAGCACCGCATAAAGCCCTGCCCCGCCGAAGACCATGAAGGCGAAGAAGGGCAAAAACTGCGCGTGGAACGAGCCGCTGAAGGCCATCATGATTCTCATGCAGACGGCCACGCCCACGAACAGGAAAAAGACGGTTCCCAGACTGGTTGCCACCGCCGCACTCGAGTTGGCATACGTCATTCCGGCATGAAGGCCCACGGTGGCCGTGAAGATGTAGAGTACCGCCAAACCGCCGAGCAAATACAGGGTATTCTCGAAACTGAGCAACCCGGCGAACCACAATCCCGCACCCAGCAGCAGCGGCAGCAGTATCATCTCCTTGGTGTTATAAAAAATGCCGCCCAATTTGCCGAAGACGATTTCTTTCGGCGAGAGATCGGTCACCAGCAGCAGATCCAACGCTCCCACGTCGCGTTCGCTCGTCAGCGACGTGACGGCCTGGGCGTTGACCAGCACCAAACTCAGCAACACCAAAGGCGCCAATGCCGATGCAAGAAGCGAAGTTCCCGCCTGCACGTTGCCCGAAAGGCTCCAGTAGAGATGCCCTGCCGCGAGTCCGAAGATCGCCAGATATGCCAGCCGGACCACGAGAATCTTGCGTCCATAGGCCCACGTGCGGATCTCTCGCCAGATGACCGGATTATCCCAAACGTGACGTGAGGCCTGAGCGGCGGAAGATTGTGGATGGGGGATCGGGGATCGCGAGATTTCCGACGGCAACTCGCCAATGACCGATGGCTGTTTCGCCGCGGTCTCTCCCCGTGCTTCACGTGAAGGATTCCACACTCGCACCATTGCTATGGCAATTCCATTGAGGATCGCCGAGAATGCCACGGCCCAAGCGAGATACAAATAGACGGGCGAACCGAAGAGGCCGAGAACCTCGGATGTATTTACATAAGGCTTCGTTGCTTCCAGAATGGCCTGCCAAGGGCTGAACGCCGCCGCCCAGGCACGGCACGATAATCCTCCGAAACTTTCGCCCAAAACGCCTGAAGCTACGATTTCGCCGGCCGCCAACCAGAGGACCAGCCCTAAGACGGTCATGGCCAATGCCTGAAACGTTTTTTCGCGCCACAGGGCCAACATTGATCCCAAACTGCCCGCAGCCAACACCGTGGCCAAGGTGACGGCCGTCGTCCGCGCGATTTGTCCATGTGAAACGCCGCCCAAGAGCGCCAGCAAGAAAAATACCGGCAACCCCGCCGCCAACGTAACCAACACATTGAGCAAACTGGCCATCAACTTGCCGAGCACCAGTTCGCTGTTGGAAAGATTCGTCAGCAACAGAAGTATCAGGGTGCGGCGGTCTTTTTCGTGGGCCGCTTCGCTAGCTGCCAGCAAGCCGGAAAAGAAAATCGTCAAGGCCAACTGCAACGGCGCCAAAAGCTGGAAGACCAACGAGCCGAACCGCGCCAGATCGCCCACATCGCGCACCAACTGCGTGCCCGTCAGCACCAGCCACGCCGTACTCAATAGCATCAGCAGCAGCAAAGGATAAAACGATCTCACGACGTACAATTTAATGCGTCGCGGAGCAATCGTCGCCTCACGGGTAAATACGGGACCAATCAACAAGGTCGGATCTCCCTGGCCAAGGATATGCCTGTCATTCTAGACGAAATACAACCCAGCAGAAGCGGGGGGATGCCGGATATTCTATCAGAAATTCCGTGTTCCTTCTGCTGGCCTTGTGTTAGCGTTTCTTTAGGCGGCGAAGCCCCCCTCGGAATACTGTGGCCAGTGTGCAAGGAAGGAATGGACATTAAAGATTGCGATAAACATCGCGACGATGACGGATGTAGTGGACCAAAATCTGACATCCGGAAGGCTCCACTTCATAGACGATTCTGTAATCGCCCACCCGGATGCGGTAAAGCCCTTCCGCCCCGGATAACTTTACGACGCCTCGCGGAAAAGGCTCGATTGCCAGCGATTCGATGCGTTCGAAGATCCGGACCAGAACAGCGCCGGAAATGCGGCGAACGTCTTTATCGACAGAGGGTTGGAATCGAATGTTATAGGAGTCCATCCTTTTGCAGCCGTTGTTTCATGGCCTTCAGGCTTATGGATTTCTCATCACGTCGTTCAGCAACCACGGCCAAATCATGCAGGTCTTCCAAAAGGCGTTGATAGTGTTGAGGGGAGAGAATGACGCCTGTGCGCTTTCCACGGCTATCGATAACGTATTGTTCACCAGTGGTATTCATGGAATGTCCCCCTAATTAACTATGCCGATTATCCATAGTCTATTCTAAATATACCGCCCCCGCTAGCCAATCGCGGCGAAAACGCGCACAATAGAGCGTTTTATGAATGGCCCGATGTTACCCTAAGTGCAATATAGGAAAAAGCAATGAGTTCAACAATTGTAGACATTCGCGCGCGACAAATCCTGGATAGCCGCGGAAATCCGACCATCGAAGTCGATGTAGAACTGGCCGACGGTTCGTTCGGCCGTGCCGCCGTGCCCAGCGGCGCCAGCACCGGCATTCACGAAGCTTTGGAACTGCGCGACGGCGACAAGACAAAATACCTCGGCAAGGGGGTTCTAAAGGCCGTTGAAAACGTCAACAGCAAGTTGGCCGACGAACTGTGCGGCATGGACTCGCTCGACCAGATCGCCCTGGATCGCCGCATGATCGAGATCGACGGCACCGAAAACAAGAAGAACATGGGCGCCAACGCCATCTTGGGCATCTCGTTGGCCAACGCTCGCGCCGCCGCCAGCCATTGCGGTTTGCCGTTGTTCCGCTATCTCGGCGGGTCGAACGCTCGATTGCTGCCGGCCCCGATGATGAACATCATCAACGGCGGTTCCCATGCCGACAACGCCGTTGACGTGCAAGAGTTCATGGTCATGCCCTTGGGCGTCGATAGCTTCAGCGATGCCATCCGCTGCGGCTGCGAAGTGTTTCACAACCTGAAGTCCGTGCTGAAGGGCAAGAAGCTTTCGACCAACGTCGGCGACGAAGGCGGGTTCGCTCCCGACCTGAAGAGCAACGCCGAAGCCTTGGATGTCATCGTCGAGGCCATCGGCAAGGCTGGCTACGAGCCCGGCAAGCAAGCGTTCATCGCCTTGGACCCGGCCGCTTCCGAGTTCTACAACGTCGATAAGAAGCGATACAACGTCGAGGGCAAGGACATCACCTCGGCCGAGTTGGTCGATATGTACGCCAAGTGGGTTGATAAGTATCCGATCTGCTCGATCGAAGACGGCTGCGCCGAAGACGATTGGGAGGGCTGGAAACTGATCACCGAGCGGTTGGGCGACAAGATCCAGTTGGTCGGCGATGATCTTTTCGTCACCAACAGCAAGCGGTTGCAACGCGGCATCGACGAGGGCGTGGCCAACAGCATCTTGATCAAGGTCAACCAGATCGGCACGCTGACCGAAACAATCGAGGCCATCGAGTTGGCCCGCCGCAACGGCTACACGGCCGTCACCAGCCATCGCAGCGGCGAGACCGAAGATTCGACCATCGCCGACTTGGCCGTCGCTCTGAGCACGGGCCAGATCAAGACCGGCTCGGCTTCGCGTACCGACCGCATGGCCAAGTACAACCAGTTGCTCCGGATCGAAGAGATCCTGGGCGAGGCGGCCCTCTACGGCGGCCCGCTGTTCCCGAAGAAACGCTAAGAGTGGATTAACCATTCTCACGGCAGTATAATAAACGCCATGCCTGCGGTTTTCGTGGGCATGGCGTTATTCTTTCTGCAATCCGTCCAAGGGTGATCTCCATGAAGAAATTTTTTGCAGCCGTCCTAGTGGTATTGTGCATTCTGCCGGCGAATGAGTTGCGTTCCGCCGAGCCCATCAAGGCATTCACGCCCAACGCACGCATCTTATTTCAGGGCGACTCGATCACCGACGGCAATCGCGGACGCACGGCCGACCCGAATCACATCCTGGGGCACGGCTACGCTTTTATCATCGCCGCCAAATACGGGGCCGTCTTTCCAGAGCTGAAACTCGATTTCCTCAATCGCGGCATCAGCGGCAACACAGTGCTCGATCTCGAAAGCCGCTGGCAAAAAGATGTGCTCGATCTCAAGCCCGACGTGCTGAGCATCTTGATTGGCATTAACGACAACTACCGCGGCGTTCCACTCGATCAATACGAGCGAGTCTATGACAAACTGTTGGCACAAACCAAAGCGGCCAATCCTGCCGTCAAGCTGGTTCTGTGCGAACCGTTTCACACCGCCCCCGACGAAATGCTCAAAAAGCGACAAGCGGTCGTCGCGCAATTAGCCAAGAAGTATGGTGCAGCGTTTGTGCGGTTCCAACCGGTCTTCGACAAGGTCGTAAAAAACGCCGCGCCCGACTATTGGATCTGGGACGGCGTCCATCCCACCTATCGCGGCCATCAACTCATGGCCGACGAATGGGAACGCGCGGTTCGGGAATTTTGGAAATGACGCAGCAAGTACTTAAAAAAATCGAGGGCGTGTCGAATGTTGTTGCGACACGCCCCCGATAAATCAATCTTCACATGCTTGAGCTTCGCTCGTCTGTCTACTCGACCTTCCACTCCAAAATGCCGCCGCTGACATTGGGCTGCAACTGGACCTCAATCTTCAGGCCGGTCGTCGTAACCGGCGTGAAAGTCACCCGATTGAATTTGTCGAGTTCCACGCCGTAGGCGGATGCCCCGGCCACAGGCTTCCAGGCATCGCCTTCCTTATAGAACAACTGCCAGGACTTCGGAGCACGGCATTGGCCGGCGCTTGTATCGTCGAACCAATAAACCGATGCTGCCGACAATTTACGCGGCTCGCTGAAATCGTATTGCACCCATTCCTTCGATCCTTTGTGATCCCACCACGTGAATCGTGGAACGGCGTGATCGCTCGATTTTTTCGGCTCGACACGATCATTCAAGGCTTCAAGGGTATCGGAAGAAAAACTATGTGAGGCTGATACCTCGGTCATCTCCTCCGGCGTCGGCGGAACTGAAGGGCCGAGCGTCGAAGCATCCAGTGGCCGGTAAAGCTTGTTCTGCCAACCGGGCTCCTTGGTGTCGGCCTTCGGCGTCTTGCCGTCCTGACGCACCCAAACCGCCATCTCGCCCGCCGCGCGGTGATCCCAAGCATAATAAGGCACTGCGGTCACTTTGCGCCCGTCGCGGGTCGTGGCATGAATCACCACGATGCCGCCTAGCAAGTCGCTGCGGAATTCCTCGGTAAATTGCGGATCCTTGGCCAGGATGACGTTCCGCACCCGGCCGTTGTTATCAACCGCCTCGAAACAGTAAACCAACGGGCCGCGTTGAATCACCACGCGACCGGCGTCGGCCACGACCGACGGATGGGCTTCGATCCGACGAATCGGCATCGGCATCTCCAGTTGAACCACGTCGCCGGCGCGCCATTGCCGCTTCAATCGGGCGTAGCCCTTGTTCATTTCCAGCGTGGAAACGGGCGCCCCGTTGACCGACAGCTTCGCGCCCTCGCACCAGTCGGGGATGCGCAACTGCAAGGCGAACTCAGCGGCCTTCTGCGGTTCAACCGCAATCTTTACGTTGCCGTCCCAGGGATACTTGGTTTCCTGGCTAAGCGTTACGGCGTTGTCGCCCAACGCGACTTTCGCCTTGCCTGCCACGTAAAGGTTCACGAAGATGCCATCTTGCCCCACGGCATACACATAACCCGGCAACGACGGCACGAAACGCACCACGTTCGACGGGCAGCAGGCGCAATCGAAGAACGGCTGACGATGATGCCCGCCCTTACTGGCCAGCGGGTTGACATAGAAGAAATGCTTGCCGTCCATGCCGATGCCGGACAGAATCCCGTTGTAGACCGCGCGTTCGAGAACGTCGGCATACTGGGCGTCGCCTTGCATCAGATTAAGGCGATGTGCCCAAAGGGCCAAGCCGATGGCGGCGCACGTTTCGCAATAGGCCGATTCGTTTGGCAATTCATAGGCCTCACCGAAGGCCTCGCCCTCGTGGCGCGCGCCGATGCCGCCGGTAATGTACATCTTCTTCGCCACCACATCCTGCCAAAGACGATTCATGGCATCGATCATCGGCTGATCGCCGATATAAGCGGCCACATCGGCCACGCCGGTATACAGATACATCGCGCGGACTGCATGGCCGGCGATTTCGCTCTGATCGCGCACCAGCTTGTGATCCTGGCAGTAGTCGCCCCAGCTTTCGCCGTTTCGCGCGGCCTTGTTCCCACGCATTTCGATGAAGAATTGCGATAACTTTAAGTATTTCTCTTGGCCCGTGGCTTGGTAAAGCTTCACCAATGCCAATTCGATCTCCTCATGGCCGCAAAGGCCGTGCCGCTTGGTCGGGCCAAAGGTGTTGTCGATATGGTCGGCGTATTTAATCGCCACATCGAGAAACGTTCGTTTCCCGGTGGCCCGGAAGTGCGCCGCGGCGGCTTCGATCATGTGGCCGGCGCAATACAACTCGTGCATCACGGGCAGATTGCTCCAGCGTTTGCCCGGCTCGACGAGCGTGTAGTAGCAGTTCAGGTATCCGTCGGGCTGCTGGGCCGCGGCGATTTTGGCAATCACTTCATCGACCACTTTGTCGAGAGCCGGATCGGGATGGGCCGCCAACGAATACGACGCGCCTTCAATCACCTTGAACACGTCGGAATCGTTGAACATGATGCCTTCGAACTTGCCGGGGATCAATTTGCCGGCTTTGGCGAAGTTGCTGATACGTCCTGTCTTCTCGCACCACTCGAAGTTGTGCGGCAGTGCAATCGTGCGGTTCGTCTCGATGCGCGGCGACCAAAAGCCGTCTTGAAATTTCACCTCGGTAAACGGAACGGCCGAAAGCTTGCGATGCATCGGCTCCTCGGCCGAAACCACATTGGTAAACAGGCAAAGTGCCGCGATCGTCCAAAGAAAGCATCTCATCGTTTTCTCCTCAATTGTTAGAGCAAATTCGTAGGGGGGAAGAATCAGGAGGGAAGAACTTATCGTGCGGTTCGATTATAATTCGCGCGGTAAATCACGTACAGTAACCGTTAAAACTTGCTCGAATCGATGGCAAATCCGTCTTGGCGATTGGCCAACCGCGTGTGGGTAGTTGCATCGATCGAGTAGCTGATCAAGTGGACCGAGCCGTCGCAAAACGCCATATTGAAACCGCCGCCGTGAGCGCTGCCGAAAACACACGTGCATAATTCACCCGACTCGACCTCTTGAAGCTGCGCATCGCCCGGCCGATCTTGCAATGGCACGAAAGCGCCCGTGCGATGATTGTCGTTGGTAAAGCCGCAGAAAAGGTTTTCATTGTCGGCCCAGTCCAGGCCGGTGTTGTAGTTGTCGGGATTCAGATACTTTTCGCCCGCCATGTAGGTGTTGCTCGTCCCGTCGCGCACCTGGGCGATCGTAATTTGGCTCCGCAAAAACGAAATGCCGGAGAAAGACGACGTGCTAGGCCATGCGAAAGAAGAACCGTCGCCCACCTCCAAGCTCGATGGCCCCTGATAACCGCCGGTCGAGTTGTTGCCGAACTGGCACAGCATCTGGTCGCCCGCATTGGCGGCATAATCACCCCGGGCGGTCGTGGCCATCGTATCGGCGTTGTAGTAGCAATTATTATAGTTGGTGAACACCATTGTTTGACGTCGCGTGGGACAAAGCAACCCCGCCAAGGCCGTCTGGCCGCGCTGCGCATTGGCTACCTTGATGTCGCCGTTAAGCCCCAAGTCATGCAATGCTTGTTGTTCCATATAAGGCAGCAGATTGTAGATCCAACTGCCCGGCTGCTCGCGACCGCTGCCGCGGCTCGGTTCGGGCTCCCACCGCCATCCCCAGCCGCCCGAGGCAAAAAATCCGTTCGCCTGAAGATGATTGTGAAAGGCCAAACCGATCTGCTTGAGATTGTTCGAGCACTGCAAACGCCGGGCTGCCTCGCGGGCCGACTGCACCGCCGGCAACAAAAGCGAAATCAAAATGCCGATGATCGTAATGACGACCAAAAGCTCGACCAGCGTGAAGCCGGCCTTTTTTCGATTTCTGAATTCTAATTTTATTGTGTCGCGACACATAATTCACCCCAGGGGGCAGACGAGTTTTGCTGTTACTATTTCAAATCGAATTTCGGCGCGAGCCCCTCGGGACCGCCGTCGGGAGCTATCTCGCAACCGAGCATAGTTTCGGTGTTATACCGCGACGGCAGCGGCTTGCTGCCGCCGGTGATTTCCACTTTGTAAAAACCGGGCAGAATGCCTGTCTCCTTCGAGCCTTCCACCGCCATGACCGCACGGCCGGAAGCATCGGCCACGCCCTGGGCCGGCCCCACCGCGCTCGCAATCGCTTCCTCGGGCACAAATCGCACCTTCGCGCCCGCTAGGGGCTTACCGCCCGAGGCGATCAAGCAAACCGTCTTCGCCCGATACGTGCGCGAATCGCGAAAGAAACTCAATCGGGCCATGATCTCCGTCTGGTCAAGTTTACCATCGTGATTGCGGTCGGCAAAACGCAATGCGGCTTTCATGGCGGGTGTTTTTTCCAACTCCTCGGGCCCCAACACGCCGTTGCCATCGGCATCGTGCATCTCGATGATTTTCGCCGCTTGCGTCGAAGGATTCCACGCCGGTCCTTCATAGGCCAACCGGCTTGGCCCACCGCCGCAACCGGAGACCCACGCCAGGATCGCCAGGATCCCGCCGATCATCGCGCGTGTGTATTGTTGGAATTGCGTCATTGCCCGATTCCTAGAGTGGTTTACTCGTCAAAAGTCCAATGCCGCGCCCTTTCGCGCCAACGGCGTTGTAGAATAAATACCACGTTTGATTTTGCGGATTCCAAACCAACGATATTTTGTGGGCGTGCTCCTGGTCCAGCTTGTCCGGGTGTCCGCCTGCACGATAAAGCGGCTCGCAACGGGAGGTCCAGTGCAGCAGATCGCGCGAGAAAGCGATCATTACATGGGCATGATCCTTTTTCAAACCGAAGTAGAACATCACCCAATGGTCGCCGTCGCGGAACACCTTGCCGTCGGCCGCCATCACGGCATCCTCGCATTGCTTGCGATTGTGAATCACCGGATTGCCGGCATCGCGCGACCAATCGAGCAAATTCGAGGACGTTACTAAGCCGATCTGCTCGACTGCGCCGTTGGCGGCATTGTAAAAGTTATAGAATTTGCCCTCATGTTCGACCAGCCACGGCTGATAGATGCAGTCTTTTTCCCATTTCCCCACGTCAGGCTCGTGAACCGAGAGGATGTACTGTTTTTTGGCGCGAGCCCAGTGGATGCCGTCGTCGCTCGTGGCGACGCCTTCGTAGCCGGGCCGCAGTTCATAACCGCCTTGATTGCGATAGGCTCCGTAAAGCGACCAGTACTTGCCTTGGTGTTTCTTGAGACGCCGTGGAGCATCGACGGCATAGGATTCGTAGAGATACGCGCCGAGCACCACGCCGCCGTGATCGAAATCGCCTTGGGGACCAAACCCCATTGCCAGCCCCAGCGGTTTCCATCGCACAAGATCCTCGCTCACGGCGACAAACGATTGGTAACCCTTGCCGTTAAAGCCGATGAACGACATATACCATTTTGTGTCGCCCGGAATCTGGTAGACGGTAGGCACGTCAACCATGCAAACATCCGCATAGCCGGAAATGTTCGGCTTCGAGGAAATTACATGATCGGGATAATAGGCTTTCCAACCCGTGAACTTCTGCGACCACTTTTCGACCGTTGCCGTATCGATCGCATCGTCGGCCTTGGTAACGGACGCAGAGAACAGCAAAAAGAGGCAAAGGCCGGCCGTCGCCACTCGTAAAACCGTTTCTCGAAGATTGAGTTGCATTTGCCTGTCCATTCCGTCACCGAATTTTCTCAAAAAAACAGACCGCGAAGGACGCCAAGGACGCAGAAAGAGGAATAATGGATGATCGAATCGAATAATTTTCCACGTTTCTTTGCGTCCCCGCGGTTTTTTATTCAATGCCTCTTAACGACGTTTCCGCCAGGCGTAGGCCAAGAGGCCGATCAGGCCTGTTGCCAAGACAACAAGGGATGCAGGCTCCGGCACCGTCGTCAAGCTGAAGCTATCGTACTGTGCGATACGTTCTCCCGAGGTCGTGGCGGTATAATCGCCGAAATAGATGCCGGCGTATGCCGAACCTGTCAGATCCGTTCTCACGATATCAGTCGAGCCGATCCAGTTCGTGCCGTCATTGCTGCACGAAAGGTTGAAGGTCGAGGTTGCTGCCGTCCACGAGAGTTTCAAGTAATGGCCGATGCCAGCGGCGATAACCCCACCGGATTGGATTCCATCGATTACCGTTCGCGCCTCCACGTCGGCGGTTTCCGGCGTTACGCCAAAGTAATTTTGGTTCAGAGACGCGTAGTTATAGGTGCTTTTGTACACCATGAGTCCCAGGACGTCGTAACCAGCGAAAACCGTATCGGCCGTCTTCGCTTGCATGGTAAAGTTCTGCGACAGATCGACATTCTTGTAGAGGAACGGAGCATTGCTGTAAACCATGCCGTCGCCGTAGCCGCTTGCGGTTCCGGTCAACGAGATAGTGAGCTTGCCGGCATTCGAGGTATTGGCATCCATCGACGCGGCATTGTCTGCATGTAGGATTCCATCCCAAATCGTGCCCGTCACGCCGTCCGCCAGATAGTTGTGCGACGTGCTGAAGTCATCGGTGATCGTCGTGGCGAAGACAGTATTGGTGGAACATATTCCCAGCGACGCGGCTAATACCAATATAAGCGATGCAAACTGTTTCATGAAACTTTCTCCTGATTTATAATTGTGCTGGCTTGAGGTCATTGACCGAACGGTCCTCATGGATCCGGCACTATTATCGTTTCCGCCAGGCATAGGCCAACAGACCAATCAGACCGGATATAATCAATAACAACGAAGAAGGCTCGGGAACACCTGCAATCGCGGCAATTTCGCCGCTCGTAAGGGCGGTGTTGTAGATCCGCACGTCGTCGAGCAGGCCGTTGCAGAATTCTCCGCCGTTATTCGTCGAGCCGACGCGGAAACTGCCTGCTCCTACATCGAGACCGCCTTCCGGCATGGTCATCGAGAGACCCAGTGTGTTGCCGTTCAGATACAACTGCTTCGCGTTCGTCGTGGAATCATAAGTGACCGCCACGGAATGCCAGACTCCGTCGGACACTGTTCCATAGCGAACGATATCATAGCCCGGCCCCCAAGAGTAATCGGTCAAACCGTCTCCGCTGTCCACGCCGCGATTCGTGCGGAACGCATTGACTCCTCCCTCTGTTCCGTAGGAGCCCCAACCGACAATGCTATTGGCGCCAATCATCCCCTCGCCGTAGACCGTGGTTTTGATCCATGCCGTGATGGTGTAGCTGCCTTTGCCCGCGGGAACGCCGGTCGGCAAAACATCGCCCTCCAGGTGTAGATAGCCTGTGGAACCATCGAGACTTACGGCACCGCCGCTTTGACCGGCTGAGCTATACGTTGCACCACCGACGGCCGTGAGATCGCTGCCGACAGTCGCTTTGCCCACATTGCTCGAATCATCAAACGTCCATTGCGCCACCAGTTCCGCCTTGGCATTGCTCACTGAGAATGCAAGTACCGCCGCGGTTGCAAAAACCAATGCAAACTTGCGTAACATAGAAATTCTCCTCTCGAAAAGATTATCCAGAAAAAAATGAACCAATAAGGACCTCAACGCCATTCCAAACAAATGCATAACCATCCGTAGGGCAGGTCGAGCGCAGCGAAGGCCCGCCACTGAGTATTCTCTTTTTTTGCGGGCCAGACGTTGCGCTCGACCCGCTCTTACATTCTTTTGCCCCCACTTGCGTTTTTATTTCCTCCTTTCGATGATGAAATCTTGGAAAGTCGCCTCGCCCGGCGTTGGGTTGAAAGTGCCGTACCAGAGGCCGACCTGGACGGTGCCGATCATTTTCGGCAGGCGAAGCACGGTGCCTCCCATCGAGTTTTTGCCCTCGCCCCAATCCAAGGCCTTCCAGGTTTGACCGTCGTCGCTGCTGCCCGAGGCCAAGAATGTGTCGCCCATGCGCACTAGCCGCAGAGCGATGTTCTTGTCGGAATCGGCCATTGCATCATTGTCGGTATCAACGTCGGTCCAATTGCTTCGCGTGGCAAATTGACAACCTTGCTCGGGGCTGAAACGATTGCAATTGACCGAGGCAAAACCGCCGCCCTCGTGCCGGACCATCAACCCGGCAACCGACCACAGCCCAACCGTTTGCGTATGAATCTTGACGCGAGCCTCGAAGTCGCCCTTGGCCACATTGACGAACAGGTAAGGAGCATTATTCCACGTGCGGTCCCGATGCGGCTGCGCCCAGCCGGCCCAACTATCTTGCTTCAGGCCGATAGTTAGTAAGCCCGATGTCCGTTGGCCATCCAGATCAACGGGCAATGTGTCGAGCCGCAAAGCCTTGTCGGCATTCAAAATACCGCTCCAAACGGTCCCGGCGGTCCCATCCTTCAGATAATTATGTTCCGTTCCAAAGTTGTCGCGGATGGTTCCGATTCGAGGCAAATACCGGACGAATTGTTCGGGTTTGATCGAGGAAGGCCGAAGGATGAACTCGTGCGGCACGATGCGGACGGCTTCGCCTTGACTCAAATCTTGCGCAGCGGCATTGCCGCCGTTTTCGCCGATGGCGGTCACACGAACGCGGCCGTCAAAAACGCAGGTTTCCACCACGCCCGTCGGACCGACTTCCACGCCGAACTCCGTGCCCAGGTCGGTCACGGTGGCGGTGGGCGTTCGCACGCCGCACACACAGGCGGG
>CAYWGR010000069.1:20801-26411 GCA_964458015.1 uncultured Planctomycetaceae bacterium | reverse complement strand
CAGTGGTCAGTGGCCAGTGAAGCAAATCCCAAATCCCAAATCAACAAATCCCAAATTTCTAATCCCCAATCCCTAATCCCTAATCCCTCCCTATCCACTATCCACTATCCACTATTCACTATCAAAACGCCCACGGCCACGGTCACCGATCTGGGCACGGAGTTCGGCGTCGAGGTGCAACCCTCGGGCCTTACCTCGACCTATGTGTTCCAAGGCATTATCGAAATGCGATCCAATGCCAAGGGGAGTTCGCCTGTTCGGCTGACGGCTCAAGAGTCGGGGCAGGTGGATGGAAATGATGTCGCCAGCAGCACAATCGTGCGCCGGGCTAAAAACATAGATCCAGCCTTGTTCGTGCGATCCGAACAGCTTTGGAAGCAGGCGAATGCCGTGGAAAACGACCGGCAGATGACCTCTTTCCATCGTTGGCAGATTTATAGCCAGAAGCTCCGCCGTGATCCGTCGCTGGTGGCCTACTATGATTTCCAACAGCAGAAAGACCATCCGGCCTTGTTGGCCAATGTGGCGGAAGCAACACGCGGTTCGCGCAACGGCGTTGTGAACGGCGCTATTTGGACCGAGGGGCGAATGCCCGACAAGCAGGCATTGCTGTTCCACAATCCCTCGGATCACGTTCGGATCGAGTTGTCGCAAAAAGTCGAGGATCTTACGCTAGCGACATGGATTTTCCTTGATACCTTGGGCGAAGGCCGAACCATCAGCGGCCTTTTAATGAGCGAAAATCTCGATTTGCATTGGCAAATTGCCAACTGGAACGGCCACGTGAGCTTCAACACGCTCATGACGAATAACATTACGAGTTGGGAGATATTTCAGAATTACCGGTTACGGCAATGGATGCATTTGGTTTGTACGTGCGACCGTTCCAAGTCGCAGGTGCGGTTCTATGCCAACGGCAACAGCGTCGGCGAGGTTGATTGCCAGGTCGGTCAGCCGTTTATGGTCGGTCCTGTCTGGATTGGCAATTGGAAGGGAGAGGTTCGTTGTCTGCACGGAAAGATGGATGAGCTGGCGATTTTCAAGCGTCCGCTTTCGCATCAAGAAGTCGTGCAAATGTACAAAAGCAGTAAACCCTAAGAGTAGAATGAATGCCGCGGAACAGGTTGCCTTGCCGGTGCGTTGCCGGCAGACTGTATGCGGCAGTTGGCGAGAGGAATCGGACAAAGGAAAGATCGCATGCACTTTTCCATGTTTCTTTCTTCGGTCAACACCTTTTCTTTTTGAGGAGAACGGTTATGAAACGGTGTGCAACAGCGTGTATGGTTTTGGTCGTTTTAGGGTGCCTCGCCGGCGTCGCTCCGGCGTATACGGTCAACCCCTATGCATCGAACGCGGACGATTTTTTGGGGAGCAATTCGGATCAGCCGGGCACCGGCGCAACACTTACCTTTAGCGGAACCTATTGGGCCGGCAATTTAACTAGTCTCAATAACGGCGGCGCCAGCACGTTTGCCCAAGGCGACAGCATCGGCAACGGATACGGTCTCTATCAAGGTATGAGCGTCACCTACACCTTCGATCTTACCAATGCACCGAATGGGTGGAACATCGACGAGATCACTAGTTACGCGGCATGGGACGAAAAAAGAGCCTATCAAGAGTATTCGGTACTGGCCACGTTCGCCGACAAAACGCCGCAATACGTGATCGGTTCCGCCGATGCGGGAGTCAGTTTTATCGGTGAAGGCAACCTTTCCACCAAGATCGATATCACCGGCCTCGGCTTGACGGGCGTCACATCCCTGACGTTCTCCAATTTTGGGACTGCTAGTATGGGTATGGGCACGGTTTACCACGAGATTGACGTCTTCGGCTCGGCATCACCAATCCCTGAGCCATCTTCCATTATTATTCTAATGACTGGCCTGTTCGGTTTGCTCGCCTACGCCTGGCGGAAACGGAAATAATTTGGTGATTTTGGGTTTGGAGATTTGGGATTTGGAGATTTGGGATTTTAGATCGAGGGACATCGCCTTGAGGAAATAATCATGTTGCTGAGAAATAAAATCCCAAATCCCAAATCGACACATCCCAAATATCCCAGCGGATTCACTCTTGTTGAGCTTCTGGTCGTTATCACCATCATCGGCATCCTCATTTCACTGCTGTTGCCGGCCGTGCAGTCGGCGCGCGAGGCGGCGCGACGTTTGCAATGCTCGAACAACTTAAAACAGATCGGCCTGGCGTTTCTGAACCATGAGCAGGCGGTCGGACATTTTCCCACGGGCGGCTTCGGCTATTCCGAGGCAACCAGTTTTATCGTAGCCGATCCGGACCTTGGCGTTGGCGAGACGCAGCCCGGCGGTTGGATATTCAATATCCTGCCCTACATGGAGCAGCAGGCGTTGCATGATTTGGGCGCGGGCTTGACCGCCGACGCGAAAAAACCGTTTTTCGCCCAGCGCGAACAGACGCCGCTTGGCGGGATGAATTGCCCTTCACGGCGGCCCTCGGTGATTCATCCCTGCCTGACCTCGCACCAACCGGGCAATGCAGCCACGTTCACCTCGGCCGCGAAAGGCGACTATGCCGCGAATGCAGGCGATCATTCCTACGCACAGGAATCGGATCCCAAAATTGCCACGGGTATTTGCTATTCTAAAAGCACGATCCGCGTCGCAAACATTCGTGATGGGCTAAGCAATACCTACATGGCCGGCGAAAAATCGCTTTGGGTGGATAGCTACGATACGGGAACCTCGGGCGGCGACGACGACAGCATGTACTGGGGTGGCAATTGCGACAGCCTGCGCGTGACCAATACCGGATACGTGCTTGAACCCGATCGCACGGGCTACGACGGTTGCGGACAATTCGGAAGTGCCCACGCCGCCGGATTCAATATGGTCTTCTGCGATGGATCCGTTCACTCGATCAGTTACTCCATCAAAACGGCCGTCCATGCCAATCTGGGCAACTGCAAGGACGGCACCGCCATGGATTCAAGCGAATATTGACCTCCCTGCCCTATCAACCTACCTTAAGAGAACTGCGAAGTCGCAATTTTTGCCATTCTGAGCGAAGCGAAGAATCTCCGTGAGTCTGCACATGTCGCAATACGCCAACGAGATCCTTCGCTTCGCTCAGGATGACGGTTCCTCGGTTATCCTTTCCACAACAGATACTACGCAACACTATTTTGCATTAAGGAAATCACAAGATGAGACCTATTTGTTTATTCGCCGGAATGTCGCTAATCATGGCACTGTGCTCCTTGGCATCGGCCGGCGCCGACGAGGATGCGCAGACCGCCGCATTGCAGGGTTCGGTCATCTGGTCGCCTACGGCTCCGATGGGCAAGCAGGTCTATGCGGTATTTCGCAAGACGTTTGATTTGAAGGAGCAACCTAACTCGGCAACCGCATGTATATTCGCGGATTCCCGATATATGCTTTGGATCAATGGGAAATACGTCAATCGCGGACCGTGTCGGTTCGATCCCAAGGGGCCGGAATACGACTCGCTCGATGTTGCAAGTTTTTTACGGCCCGGCAAAAACGTGATGACAGCGGTTGTTCATCACTATGACGACGGCAAGGCGCCCGAAAACGGCGATAGTTTTTGCGGCCGGATCATGCGTCACGCGCCGGGGTTGGCGGCGTTGCTTGAAATCGGCAGTGCCGGCAATAAGCAAACGATCGGCAGCGACGCCACATGGCGCGTAAGTACCCAAAATCGGTTTGGACCGAGCCCGGTCAGTTGGACGAGTATTCCCGATAACGTGGATGCCCGACGTGATTTGGGCGATTGGACAGCCGTGGAGTTTGACGATGCCGCTTGGGAAAAAGCCGCGAGTGTCGATGGGAAACAGTGGGGACCGCTTCGGGCAAGACGCATTCCGCTGTTACGGGAAACCGAAGTGAAGCCGCTTTACGTGGTGCAAAAACAATTAGGCGAGGGGGCTCCTGAAAATCTTGCCGACAGGCCGGAACTTTCAAAATCGCTGCCCCTGGAGCTTCCCGCCGGCAGCCAGATCGTGATCGACGCCGGACGATTTGTTCAGGCCTATTCCGAAATCGAGATGGAGGCCGATGCGGGCGGCAGTCTTGAAATCTCCTATGCGCAAACCTTTGCCTCCAGCGGAAACAAGCCGGCCGGCATGGGCTGCGATCCGAATCGTTACATCGCCAAGCAAGGCCGGCAAACCTACGTAAGCGGCGACACCTTCGGCTGCAAGTACGTGGCGATTCGTTGCACGGCGGGCAAGATTCGGCTCCTGGGCGTCAAGCTGAATAACCGCGTCTATCCATTCGATGTCGTCGGCAAGTTCACCTGCAACGATCCTTTGCTGAACCACATTTGGCAGCTCGGCATCAACACGATTCAGGTAGTCAGCGAAGATGCCTATGTGGACTGCGCCACGCGCGAGCGTGTTGAATGGCTTGGCGACGGCGTCATGGTTTCCTACCCCGTATCGCGGCTTACAATGGCCGGGCCAGGGACCGACGGCAAACCCTATTGGAGCGATCCGCGACTGTTCGGCAATCTGTTAAGGCACATGGGCCAAAGCGTTCAGCCGGACGGCCGCATCAAGGCGCATCATCCGTCGAATCGTTGGGACATTCACGGCTATATTGAAGACTATTCCTGCCTCTGGATCCAAGGGATCCGAACGTGGCACGACAATACCGGCGATCTTGAGTTGGTTCGCGAAATGTGGCCGGCCATCACGGCACAACTCAAGTGGTTCCTCGATCATCGCACCGAGCGGGGACTGGTGAAGGCCCGGGAATTCGTATTTTTCGGCAATCCTTTGTGTTATCAAGTATGCGAAGGCACGACTTTGAACGTGTTTGTTGCCCGGGCTTTGGCCGATGCGGCGCATCTGGCTAAACTTCTTGGCGAAAACGACAAGGAACGGCAATACCAAGAGGCAAGTCGTGCGATCAACATGGCTGTCAACGCAAATCTATGGGATGAAAAGGCCGGCACGTATCATGGCGCCATAAAAGAGGGCGTGAAGACGCCTCCGACCGTCCACGCGGCAGGCATCATTTTGTATTTTGACGCTGTTCCCGCCGAACGTCGCCATCGTGTTGAGCAGTGGTTCGTGGCCAACTTGGATCGCGAGGATGCGGGGCCCTTCCAATTCGCTTATTACCACGAGGCGCTGTTGAAGATCGGTACGAATGCCGCCGACCAAAAAACGCTCGACACGATCCGCAAGCGTTGGGCCCCCATGACGACCTTCGAGACTCAAACAACGTGGGAAGGATTTGGGCCGGGTGAAAATTGTCACGACATGGGAAGTCCGCCGACGATTTATCTAAGCCGTCGCGTGCTGGGCGTCAACGTGGATGGCCCGGCGGCCAATCATCGTTTGGCAATCGAACCGCATTTGGGCGATCTTAAGCGGGCCGAGGGTATCGTCGTAACCGAGTTTGGTCCCGTTGCCGTTTGTTGGGATCGGACCGCCGCGGACGGCAGCTTGGCATTTGATCTGGATATTCCCGCCGGCGTAACAGCCCGGGTTTCGATTCCTTGGCACGAGCCCAATGTGGGCTTGAAGGTGGATGGCCAAGCAGTTCAACCGAAGAGCCGATCGGACCGGTATCTGACGATTGAACTCGGTGCGGGAAAGCACCATGG
>CAYWGR010000069.1:0-20791 GCA_964458015.1 uncultured Planctomycetaceae bacterium | reverse complement strand
ACCATGGCACGCTGTAATGTTTCACGCATGAGAGTATCAGGAGCATTTCCATGAATCGACGTGATTTTATCGCATCGGCAACGGCAGGTGTTGCGTGTGCGTGTGGAGCGAAATTATCGGTCTGCGCAGAGTCGCCCGAGGACAAACCCTATCAGCGGGTAAACACCGATTGGCTCTCGAAATGTCGATTTGGAGTCGGCGTGCATTGGACGGCGCAAACGGCTCCGCGAAAGGGCAAGCCGCTGCCTTTCCAAAAGGCCGTCGATGCCTTTCGCGTGGATCGATTTGTCGATGCGGTGGCCCAAAGCGGTGCTGATTATGTGCTGTTTACGACAACGCACGCTTTGCAGATGCTTCCGGCTCCGCATCCGGTTCTGGATAAGATTCTGCCTGGAAGAACTTGCCAGCGCGATCTTATCGACGAGTTGGCCCAAGCCCTTGCGGCGAAGAATGTCCGACTGCTGCTCTATTACAACCATTCGTGCAACGGAAACGACGACCCAAACTGGGCAAAGGCGGTCGGTTATTATGATGCGAAGAAGGACCGGCTGGTTGACAACTTGTGCCAAGTCATCGCGTGGATGGGCGAACGGTACGGCGAGAAGGTCAAGGCATGGTGGTTCGACAGTTCCTACTCGCTCGACCCTCGCGGTCCGCACAATTCCGTGACAACCGACATGCGTGGATTTCAGTTTCCTTGGGAAAAGTATGCCGCGGCGGCAAAAACCGGTTTTGCCGGCCGTTTGATCACCTTCAACGCCGGAGTTAATGCGCAGTTTCTTTATACCAAGCATCAAGACTATTGGTCGGGCGAGACGAACGATTTGGAAACCCCTGCCAAGAGCCGTTATCTTGCCAATGGTTTGCAGTGGTTCGGCTGGACTTGTCTGGATACGGCAGGTTGGGTTCATGCGAAAACGGAGAGTGAAATTCCGCCGCCGTTATATCCGGATGCAAAAGTAATCGACTATGTGCGCCGCTGCAATCGCAACCAGTCGCCCATGACATTCAATGTGGGCATCTACCAAGATGGGGAATTGGCCTCTGCATCAGTGGATCAATTGCATCGGCTGAAGACAGCGTTGGAAGATATAAAAACATCGTGAGAAGTGTTTATTTCATGAGCCGGCCGAGCAGATATGCGATTTGCAAAGTCTCTTGGAACGAAAATTGTCATCCTGAGCGTAGCGAAGGATCTCGTTGATACCTAGCTGGATAGTTAGCAATGGCAGACGAGATTCTTCGCTACGCTCAGAATGACTGCTTTTAGGGACTTTGCTGTCCGCCTAGTCAATCAGACAGTGCAAGACTCGATTCTGATTCGCGAATCTTGCGACTATCGACCATTTGCCGACTTCCACGTGCGATACCGTTGATGCCGAATTATTCGCACCCGCTGCGTCAGGGGTATCAATGCAATCATTGGTCTTGCTGTAAGCGGAAAATTTACCGATGATCGTTGAATGACGCCGCACGAGGAAAAAAACAGGCGTAGAATTCCTATAGGTCGTGGTAAAAGTTACCATCAACAGTACACATTTTCGCTTATCGAAGACAACGCGCGGCAAATGCGATGAGGATGCCGCCAGTCGCCGGTTCACTGTTTTAGAAAAGGGAACTTTGTAGGTTTTCTCGGTTTATCGACGATGCCATGCTGCCGTTGCCTCGGGGGCGGGAGGGAGCAGCAATGAGTTTCAAAAACCAACGATTGTTGGGGGGCGCAGTTTGCGTCCTGGTATTCGGCATTCTGGCCGCGATGGCCGGTCCGTTATGGGCAGACACGACAAGCGTTGTCCGCATCGAGGAGGATTGGGAACTGGTCATCAGCACTCCCGTTCCCGATAACAACGCACCTCAAATTACGTGTCTCTTTTCACCGGTCGGAAACGTCGATTCCTTGTATGCGACGTTTTCGCTGAATCACTGCGACGTTCCGAGTTTCACTCCAGGCGGTTTGCAGCTTCAGATCTGGGAAGGCAAAAAAAACTTATCCCACAAACGATACGCAAATGAGGCACTGCTTTCCACGCCCGGCGAAACCATTCGCTGGACGCAAGTCATGCGGCTTGCCGAGGGAGAATTGGTTGTCGAAATCGTCAATGGAACCTCGACTACCTGGGGAAATTTCGGCGGTGATGATTCGCTGAAGCTGACGGCGCCCTCCTCCTTGCAGGATTTGGGGCAATATGATCCCCAAATCTCGGTTAAACACTCGAGCGTCAGTTTTGCGGCCAACCGCGTGCAGTCGTTGGTTCTGAAAAGCGTCCGGGCATACAATTTTTCAGGGCTCGCCGGTGAAGATAAGACGCCCAGAGTCGTCCATTCTCTGACCCAATAGCCGAGGGAGATCTTCAACATGAACGCTTTTCATCAACGAAAAAGCCGACGGGGCAGCATTCTGGTCGTCTCGGCGGTAATGATGGTTGTGATGTTTGCCATGTTGGCATTTGGCGTGGATATCGGCTATATGATGCTTGTCCGCACCCAACTGCAATCGTCGGCCGACTCCTCGGCGTTGGCCGCTACCGAAGAGTTGTTCCATAGCCATTTTGTCGCGCCTGAGCCTTTGATAAACTCGACCTTGGAACAAACGAGGACGATGGCGCGGTATTATGCCGCGAGCAATTGCGCGGGAGGTGTTGCCTGTAATTTGACCGATGCCGACATCACGATAGGACGTTTGGATTTGTCGGCCGGCCCTACGGCAGCATTAACCTTTGCAAATCCGTCGCGGTATAACGCCGTCCAGGTGCGTGTGCAAAGGACAGGTGAGCAGAACGGCGAAGTTCCCTTGTTTTTCGCGCGTGTGATGGGCATCAACTCGGTCCAAAGCCATGCCGTGGCAATGGCCGCTTATGCCGATAATTTCGTGGGTTTTGCAACGCCTCCGGCGGATGGAAGCGAGAATCTGCACATGTTGCCGTTCGCACTCGACAAGCAAACGTGGGATGACCTATTGGCCGGCCGCACTTCCGACTCTTGGAGTTGGAATGCCGGCAACAAATCCATCAGCTCGGGCGCGGACGGCGTTCGTGAAGCCAATCTTTATCCTCAAGGCACCGGTTCGCCCGGCAACCGCGGCACCGTCGATATTGGCAGTTCGAACAACAGCACTTGCGACATTTCGCGACAAATCACCGACGGCATCAGCGCCGAGGATTTTTCGTATTTGCCCGGTGGGAAATTGACCTTTAATTCGAACGGTACGCTTACCTTGAACGGAGACACGGGCATGAGTGCGGGCTTCAAGGACGAATTAGCGTCGATCATAGGTCAAACGCGCGTGATCCCGATTTTTAATGCCGTTTCAGGCAATGGGAACAACGCGCAATACACCATCGTCCAATTGGCCGGGGTCCGCATCATGGCAGTAAAAATGACGGGCGATCCCTCGAATCGTTATGTAATGATTCAACCGGCCAATGTGACCGTGCAGAACGGCATCCCTGGTTCGGACGCCTCGCAATTCAGCTATTTCCTCTTCTCGAAAAGGGTCTGGCTGGTGCGCTGAGTCGAGCTTTTCGTCTGAAAACAATCCGACGGCCGGCAATTATGAAAAATAGTTGCCGGCCTTTTTCGTATCTATTGATATTTTCCTGGATAATGAGCCGGCCCATCAACATTGATTTGTTCAGCTTTCGGCCTTCTCCGCCCATTTCGGGTGGTTTCCACTTCATTTTGAAGTCCCACGATTACGGAAGAAAGTATTCGACATCGGCTGGTGCTCCATAGGATAATGGAGTTAGTTTTTTGGTTTCCGTGTCCGTGGATGGTCCGTTTTTCGGATATCGAACCGCACCGGCCTGTTGACGCAACCCATTTTACGACAACGAATTGCGACAGGCCATGAAAATTGCCGAGATTTTGGGTTTCATTTGCTTCACTTCCTACGTTTAGTTAGTAGGCCAATGTATACGGCGAGAATTTTCCGGCATGAGCAAACGAGAACAACACGATCTGTTCTGTGAATTGCTAACCCGTTATCAAGGGCAATTGCACGGCTACATTCTTGCCTTGGTGGGCAATCGCACCGATGCTGACGACTTGTTCCAATCGACCAGCATGGTTTTGTGGCGTAAATTCGAGGCTTTTCAGCCAGGCAGCAGTTTTTTAGCCTGGGCTCGGCGAACGGCGGAGTTTGAAGTTCGTAATTATTTGCGGCAACGACGTTCGCTCGTTGTTCCATTCAGCGAGGAACTGCTCGACGCCCTGGCCGCCGGCGAGTTGCCTCCGAAAAGCGATTCGGCCGACGCCTATCTCGACGGGCTGCGCCATTGCATTGATAAACTGCGCGCGGAAGATCAGCAGCTTTTGGACTATTGCTATGGAGATGATCTCAGCGTCCAGCAAATCGCTGACCGCATTGCCCGATCGCGGCAAAGCGTCGGAAAATCATTGTTGCGCATCCGCCGAGAGCTAATGCGTTGCGTCGAGACGCGGCTGTTGCAGGAGGAGCATCCATGAACGCTCCCACGGCCGACAACGATCGTTTTTGGCAAATCGTCGATTCGGTTTGTTCCGGAACGCCTTCGCAAGGGGAACTAGACGAACTGGCCGGCTTGTTGCAGGACGACACAGAAGCCCAGCGACTGTATCTTGCCTATTGTCAGTTGCACGCCTCGTTAGGCTACGAATTGCGCGGCCGTCGCGCGGGCAAGGCCGCATGTGAATCGACGCGTGAGGAAATCCAAGCTTGCGAATCTGAAAATTTGGGGGCAACGGCATCCTCTCCCCCGCTATCGCTGTTGTCCACCGCCTTGCATGGCACAATCGGCTTCTTCTCGCAAGAGCTGCCGTTTGCACTGTTCATTGCAACAGTGATTACCAGCCTGGGCCTTTTAGTCGGCTCGATGATTTATGTAACCCACCACCAACAATTAGCGAACACCAATGGCAAGACAAAGCCGACGCCGACCATCGTACCGTCGAAGACGCAGTATGTCGGCCAAGTGACGGGCATGATCGACGTGCATTGGGCCGACGAATCGACGGCCGCCCTGGGCGGCGCCGGCGTGCCCTTGGGCCGCAAATACGCCATTGCTTCCGGTTTGATGGAAATCACCTACAACACCGGCGCGAAAGTCATCCTCCAAGGCCCCGTGACCTATGAAGTCGATTCCCCCGACAGCGGTTTTCTCTCCCTCGGCAAGTTGACCGCGCGATTAGAGAAAAAGCCGTCAGCCATCAGCGATCAGCGATCAGAAAAAGTGGCCAGTGGCCAACAGCCAGTGGCCAGTGGCCAGTGGCCAGTGGCTAGTGAAACAAACCTCCCCTCGCCCGCTCGCGGGAGAGGGGCCGGGGGTGAGGGCGGTCGGCAGTACGAAAAAGTGGCCAGTGGTCAGTGGCCGGTGGCCAGTGAATCAGACTCAAAATCCCGAAATCCCAAAATCCCAAAATCCCCAATTTCTAATCCCCAATCCCCAATTTCTAATCCCCAATCCCTAATCCCTAATCCCTTATTTGCCGTACGAACCCCCACCGCTACGGTGACCGACCTCGGCACGGAGTTCGGGGTGGAAGTAACAAAGGACGGAGAAAACCGGCTGCACGTTTTTCAAGGCAAGGTTTTGCTGGAGTCACGAGGATCGGCGGTCGCGGCGTCGCCCAAGTATGAATTGACGGCCGGCGAATCGGCCGACGTGGAGCCGGAGGGCCGGGTAGTTCGGCATTTCAAACACTCTGGCAAGAATGTCGTCGGCGATGCAGGCTTTCTTCGCAGTATGGTTATTCCCGAAGGAAAACTGGTTGTCTATTGGCCGATGAACGAGGGCCGTGGTCGCGGCGCCTTCGATCGAAGCAGCAACCGTATCAACAGTTATATTGTCGGCGATATACGTTGGACGGAAGGAAGGTTCGGACGCGCGATCACATTCGCAGAACGAGGCGACTGCCTTAACGCGGTAACGGATCCGAAGCTGGGTCTTGGAGTCGGTGATTTCACGATTTCACTTTGGTTCCGAGGCCCCGATTCCGGCAAGCAGAATGGCGAATTCCGTTTCTTATTCGACTACAACAGTTACGGGATGTCCAAGGATTCGCCGGCGCTGATCATTGCGACTGCCAGCGGTACACTTCGCGTTGCCATGGGCGACTGGCACACGGATCAGATCCCTTCGCCACCCAACCCAAACGTAACGGTCTTCAACGACACCGATTGGTACAACATTGCCTTAGTGCGGAAAGATGCCGTGGTGACGGCCTATGTCAACGGCGTTCCGGAGGTCTCTGCCAGAAAGCCCATCGACTTAGGGGACGTTCACAGTCTCTGGCTCGGCGCAAGCCCCGACCACAACTACGTATTCGAGGGAGCAATCGACGACGTGGCGATTTGGAAGCAGGCATTGACGGCCGCTCAGATCAAGGCCCTAGCCAATGGAACCGCCACGCCGTTGAACGTTCTGATTCTCGATTCGTCTCAACCCGACAAAAAGAATAAAGCCAAGTCGTCTGACGATAATGGCAATCGGAAAGCTATCAAGAAAGGAGGCGGTGCATAAGCCAGACCGCGGCATGCCCAAATGAGAAATCAGGGCGATGCGGGCAGATAACGAGCGTGTGTGTTATTTGTCATGTGTATTGTAAATGTCCTTTCGTATTACAGGAGAGTTACGATGAAAAGTGTAAAGATGTCAAAAATTGCGTTTTTTGGTTTCGCTTTCGTCTGCTGTCTGTCGTTGGTTTCAGCAGTCCAGGCAGATACCGTCGTAGATGTTCCCAACGGGGACTTTTTAACGACGTATGCGACTACGATTCCTGGAACTGGTTTCCCGGGTGGTGTCGCCGAGGTCAATGTTCCAACCGATTGGACCGTCACAACGGACCCCGATGCACCCTACACGGACGTGAAGACGGCACCTGATGGAAGTAAGATGTGGTGGTACCTCGGAGGCGCTTGGAACCCAGGACAAGGATGGGGAACCCTTCAACAGAGCAACACCGCAACCGTGCATGCCGTCACCGATGTCTACACCCTGACATTCAAGGCGATGGTGTGGGCGACTGGCAGCAACTTCGCCACTTCAGTCCCCGCAGACTTAACGGCCGATATCTTGGTCAATGGAACCAGTGTCGCGACGAAGACTATCTCCTTTACGGCATTGTCTCCCACCCCTTCATATACGCCATACTCGCTCAATTGGACCGCCAATACAACCGGTGAGCTGGGGATTCGTTTCCACACCCAAGCCGGCGCCGGGTTCAACGCTGAAACTGGCGTGGGAACTGTAGGCCTGTCCTACGCTTCTGTCCCCGAGCCGAACACAGTTGTATTGCTGGTAACGGGACTGTTTGGTTTGCTGGCTTATGCGTGGCGGAAGCGGAAGTAAACATATCGGATATTGGATGGTGGATGGCGGATGTACGCAATACGCTGCATCCCCATCCGCTCATCCTTAATTCTCAAGGGGAGATGTTGTATGTCTGCAAATCCATCATCCAAAATCCACCATCTCAAATCCGCATTTACTCTTGTCGAGCTTTTGGTCGTCATCACGATCATCGGCATCTTGATTTCGTTGCTGCTGCCGGCTGTTCAGGCGGCACGCGAAGCGGCACGCCGTTCCCAATGCGCCAACAACCTAAAGCAGATCGGCTTGGCCGTTTTGAACTACGAAAACGCCAACGGCACATTGCCGGCCGGCGCTTACGTGGCTTCGCCCGATTGGGTCGATTGGTCGCTGGCTCGCGGCTCGATTTTAATCCGGCTTCTGCCCTATATCGAGCAACAAGCCGTGTTCGATCAATACAACTTCGCCGCGCCAACCGACAGCCAAACGCTCAAGGGCTCGACAACACTCATCGCAACCACGGTGATGCCCGCCTACGTATGCCCCAGCGATAATTACCCTGCGATCATCACCGACAGCAATCGCGCAAAACACAACTACGCAGCCTCCAGCGGTCCAACCGCGCATGGCGACAATGCCAGTTGCTCGTGTTCGATGTATTCAACATGGAATGACTATGCATTGAAGGCGTGCTACGATTCAGGTTCAAACGCCGGCGTTTTCGGCCGAAACAGCGTCAACAATCCACTTGCCTCTATTCGCGACGGACTGAGCAACACCATTTTCTTTGGCGAAGTTCGCCCTGAATGTTCGTGCCACCAGCGAGGAGGCTGGGCCGCATCGAACAATGGCCAAGGACTAACGTCAACGTTGGTGCCAATCAACTACAATTCGTGCGACGATTCTTCCTCAGATGGCTGCCATAAGTCGTACAATTACAATTCAGAATTGGGTTTCAAATCCAGTCATCCCGGCGGTGCGATGTTCGCTTTCGGCGATGGCTCGGTCCATTTCCTAAGCGAAGGCATCGACTATCAAAACTACCAATATCTTGGAGCCAAAGCCGATGGAAAAGCGGCCCAAATTCCTGACTAACCTCTGGATCGCATCGCTTATGCTGTGCTTGGCGGGTTGCGGCGAAAAACTGGCCACTGTCGCCGGCACGGTGCGCCTCGACGGTAAGCCCGTAGCCTCGGCTGGCGTTGCATTGCATCCCGTCGCCGGCGGATCGCTCGCAAGCGGTTCAACCGATGCGGAGGGACGTTTTCGCATCGAGTCGGGCAACAAACCAGGCACAACGCCCGGCGAATACCGCATTACGGTCGTCAAAAAAGAAACGATTGGATTCCTCGCCGACAAAAACGGCCTCTCAATGGGCGTGGCCAAGGGCGGAGTCAAAGAAAAATGGATCATCCCCCAAAAATATGCTAAGCCCAATACTTCAGGCTTCAAGGTCAGTGTCAAGTCCGGAATGGATCCATTGGATTTGAATCTAGCGTCACAGTGACTTAAAAACGCAACCTATCGAAGGCAAATCGGATTCTGAACAGCGGCCCGACGGAGGTGTCCTCACCCTTTGATTCTAGTCCCGATGGTATTTTAACGTCCCAAAGCACCGTTCCGATGGCCACGATCAACGACGGTACAAGCAATACTGACTTGATCGGTGAAAAATAACCTGAACACCGATGTCTTATAGACTTCAAACGATGTAGGCGATGACGGCAGAAGCTGTGAAACAGCTTTCAGCGGTTCGCTTTCAGTATTTTAATCTATCACTTCCGCAGCGCCTTGTCGGAAATGTCTTTCCGGCACCAGGCGCCGGGCCAGCGGATGCATTTTACGGCGCGGTAGGCGTTCAGCTTGGCTTTGGGAATCGTATCGCCCAGGGCGGTGACGTTCAGCACGCGGCCGCCGGCGGTGACGACGTGGCCGTTCGCAATGGTGGTGCCGGCGTGAAAGACTTTTACGTCGGGCAGCAGATCGGCGTCATCTAGGCCGCGGATCGGATGGCCTTTGGTGTAATGGCCGGGATAGCCTTGGCTGGCCATCACAACGCAGACGGCCGGCCGCGGATCCCATACCAAGGGAGGCAATTGGTCGAGCTTGCCCAGCACGGTGGCTTCCAGCAGATCGACGAGATCGGTTTTCAAACGCATCAACAGCGGTTGGCATTCGGGATCGCCGAACCGCACGTTGTATTCCAAGACTTTGGGGCCTTGCTTGGTCATCATCAGGCCGGCGTAAAGAACGCCGCGGAACGGACGCCGGGCGCGCTTCATGGCATGGACCGTCGGCACGAGGATATGCTCCTCGACCCAATGCAACGTGGCATCGTCCAACAACGGAGCCGGGCAATACGCGCCCATGCCGCCGGTGTTCGGGCCGGTGTCGCCGTCGTGGGCGGCCTTGTGATCTTGGGCCGGCTGAAGCGTGACGATCGTGCGGCCGTCGGTAATGGCCAACACGCTCACCTCTTGGCCGTCGAGTCGTTCTTCAATCACAAGACGATTCCCCGCGTCGCCAAACATTTTTTGGTCGCCGATCTGTTCGACCGCTTGCAAGGCTTCGGCTCTGTTCGAGCAGACCACGACGCCCTTGCCGGCGGCCAGTCCATCGGCCTTCACCACGATTGGCACATCTTCGCGATCGTTGAGATACTTCATCGCGTCGTAGGCCTTGGTGAACGTCTGATAATCGGCCGAAGGAACGTCGGCCTTGCGCAGAAGATCTTTGCAGAAAACTTTGCTGCCTTCCAATTCGGCGGCCGCTCGGCTGGGGCCGAAGACGCGAAGCTTCGCCTCTTCAAAGGCATCGACAATGCCGGCGGCCAGCGGAGCCTCGGGGCCGACCACGGTCAGCTCGACGTTGTTTTCCTTGGCAAATTTGATAAGCCCTGCGAAGTCATTGGCGGGAATGGGGATATTCTCGCCGTCCAGATCGGTGCCTGCGTTGCCGGGCGCCACGAAGATCCGATCCGCGCGAGGGCTTTGTGCCAGTTTCCAGGTAAGGGCATGTTCACGCCCCCCGTTGCCAATGACCAATAAATTCATTCTGAAACACCCCTTCCTTGAACCCCACGGGTAAGGATCTATTTTAATGTGAAATGGCAACTCCGAAAAGGGGGGTAATTTAGCGGCAAAACGGCGTTTTTGGCTCTCGAATCAGGGCATTGCCAAGACCCTCTATTTGCCGCGTTCTTCCAGATTTCTCACTACGCTCAAGAGGACGAATTTTGGTTCGGGCTAAGCTCTAGGTCAACATTGGCCCATCCACCGGTTTCGGCCGTTTTTTTTCGCCGGTGCAACTTGTCGAAGTAAATATAGATGACCGGAGTGATGTAAAGCGTGAGGAGTTGGGAAACAACCAAGCCGCCGACGACGGCAAGGCCCAGAGGGCGTCGCGATTCGGCGCCGGCGCCATAGCCGACGGCTATCGGCAGAATGCCCATCAGTGCGGCCATCGTGGTCATCATGATCGGGCGGAATCGGACCAGACATGCCTCGTAAATGGCATCGGCCGGTTTCTTGCCTTCGTTCCGTTCGGCTTCCAGGGCGAAGTCGATCATCATAATGGCGTTCTTCTTCACAATGCCGATCAGCATGATGAGCCCGACGAACGAATAGACGTTCAGCTCGGTATGGAACCACCATAGGGTCAACAGCGCGCCGAAGCCCGCGGCGGGCAAGCCCGAGAGAATTG
Organism: uncultured Planctomycetaceae bacterium; assembly: GCA_964458015.1. Taxonomy (GTDB): domain Bacteria; phylum Planctomycetota; class Planctomycetia; order Pirellulales; family Thermoguttaceae; genus CAYWGR01. Next base: position 9,803 of record CAYWGR010000069.1, on the reverse strand, counting down.
TCAACGGATGAATGAAACTTTCGTAAAGGATGCCCAGGACGAGATAGATGACGAAAATGGCAACGATCAACAGTACGCCAAGCCCTTTTTGCGAGGCCTGAAACGCCTGAGCGGTGCCTTGGAAATTTGTCGTGATCGTGTCAGGAAGCGTTTCGCGAGCAAGGCGGCCGACAATTTCGATGGCGTCTCCCAGCGAAGCGCCGGGGGCGAGGTTGAACGATAATGTAACCGAGGGTAGCTGCCCGGAGTGGCTGACCGAGAGCGGGCCCAAACCTTCGCTTACTTTGACGGCCGCATTGATGGGCACCAATCGCCCACTGTTGGAACGCAGGTACAAAAGCGGCAATTCGTTCGGATCGCGTTGGAAGCGAGGCTCTAACTCGGTAATCACGCGAAATTGGTTGTTGGGGGCGTAGATCGTCGAAATCCAGCGGTCGCTGTAAGCGCTGTAAAGAGCGTCTTCCACTTGTTGGGCGCTAAGCCCTAATGCAACCACCTTGTCGCGATCGATGGAAATATCCAGCTCTGGGTTGCGAATCTGAAGATCGCTGGCCACGTCCTGCAACTGGGGCTGCGCTCGCAGTTTTTCTTCCAACTGTGGGGCGAAACGATAGAGTTCATCGGTGTTGGGGCTCAGAAGCGTCAACTGATAGAGGCTTTTCGTAAGTTGCCCCCCGATTCGGATCGGCGGTGGAATTTGCATGAACGCCTTGATGCCAGGCACCTGGGCAAGTTGGGGCCGCAACTGGGCGATGATCTGCTCCGCGCTCAACTCGCGTTGGTCGCGCGGTTTCAGGTGCATGAACATGCGGCCCGTATTCGTGCCGACGGTGCTCCCGGAAGGTCCGACGCTGGACATGAAACCTTCCACGTTGGGATTTGCCGCGACGATACTGGCCAGCGCCCTTTGATGTCGGACCATGCCTTCGAACGAGATGCCCTGGGCGGCTTCCGTCATCATGAATATCTGGCCGGTGTCTTCCAGGGGCAAGAAACCTTTCGGAATGATCACGAAGAGATAGGCCGCGCCAACCAACAGTAGAATCGATAGAACAAAAACCAAAAAATGCAACCGCAGGGAAATGCGCAATGTCCAGTCGTAAAGATGCAGCATTCCGTCGAAAAATCGCTCGGTCAGATTATAGAGCCAGCCGTGCCGCTCGTCGGTCGAGGGGCGCAAAAAACGACTGCAAAGCATCGGCGTTAGCGTAATGGATACAACACCGGAAACAAGAATGGCGCTGGCAATGGTTACGGCGAATTCGTGGAGAAGCCGCCCCATGATGCCGGCCAGAAATAGGACCGGGATAAAAACAGCCGCCAACGAAAGGGTCATCGAAATGATCGTGAAGGCGATTTCGCGAGAGCCGGCCATTGCCGCCTCTAAAACACCTTTGCCTTGTTCCAGATGCCGAACGATATTTTCGAGCATGACGATGGCGTCGTCCACGACAAAACCGACCGACAACGTGAGCGCTAGCAGGGAAAGGTTGTCGATGCTATATCCCAACAGATACATAACGGCAAATGTGCCTACGATCGAAAGCGGCAATGCCAAACTGGGAATGACTGTGGCCGATAGCTTCCGCAGAAACAGGAAAATGACCAGAACTACCAATCCCAGAGTCAATAGCAACGTGAATTTCACATCGTTTACCGACTCCTGGATGGATTCCGACCGATCGAAAAGAATATGCAGCTTGACCGAGGGGGGCAACAACTTGCGGAACTGCGGCAACAGGGCTTTGACGGCGCCGGCAACTTCAAGCGTGTTGGTGCCGGGCTGACGTTGAATGGCCAATACGATGGCGCGAGTGCCGGAATACCATGCGGCGATTTTGTTGTTCTCGACACTATCGACCACCGTGCCCAACTCCTCCAATCGCACCGGCCGGCCGTTGCGATAGCTGACGATGACGGGTCGATAGGAAGCCGCATTGTATAGCTGACCGGACGCTTGGATGGTATACGCTTTTTGGCGGCCTTGGAACGTGCCTGTCGGCAGATTCACGTTGGATTTGCGCACGGCGTCGACAACTTCGTCGATTCCGATCGAGCGGGTGGCCAAGGCGCTGGGATCAAGCTGCACGCGAACTGCGTATTTTTGCGACCCGAAAATCTGCACCTGTGCCACGCCGTTGACCATCGAAATGCGTTGGGCCAACATGGTGTCGCCGTATTCGTGGACCGAATACATAGGCAACGTGGGAGAGTTCAGCGCAAGATACAAAATCGGCTGATCCGCCGGGTTGACTTTTTGATAGGAGGGCGGCGTGGGCATGTCGGGCGGCAATTGCGAGCCGGCGCGGGAGATGGCCGCCTGTACGTCTTGGGCCGCGGCGTCAATGTCGCGGCTTAATGTAAATTGCAGGGTGATTTGAGTTACGCCTAGGCCGCTGGTCGAAGTCATCGAGTCGAGGCCGGCGATGGTCGAAAACTGCCTCTCCAGCGGCGTCGCCACGGAAGAGGCCATCGTTTCGGGATTGGCGCCGGGCAAATTGGCCGATACCAAAAGCGTGGGAAAATCCACGTTCGGCAGATCATTCACAGGCAGCGAGCGGTAGCCGAGCGTGCCGAAAATCAGCAGGGCCGACATCACCAGCGTCGTCATGACCGGGCGACGAATGCAAAATTCAGCAATATTCATGCGCCCTTCCGCGGGGCGTCCTGCGGCTCCTGCTTGATGGTCACCGAAGAGCCCGGCACCAGACGCAAGTGACCATCCGTGACGACAATTTCGCCGGGGGCGAGTCCCCGCGTGATCACCACATCGTTGCCCCAGGAAATCCCCTTCGTCACGGATCGGGACTCCACCGTGTTGTCTTTTTTAACGACATACACATAGTCACCCTTCTGCCCCGTCTGGATTGCATCCCTAGAGACCACGATGACATTGCGTTGCACGCCGAGCCGTAGGACGACGTCGAGGAATTGGCCCGGCCAAAGCTGTTGGTTTTCGTTCGTAAACGTGGCCTTCAGCTCGATCGTACCCGAATTGCGGTCGATGGTATTGTCGATAAAAGTGAGCTTGCCGCGTTGTGCGGGCTCGTCGTTTTTCGGAATAGCCTCGACCTCCAAGGGATGGGCGGCCGCCTGTTTGCGGATGTCGGACAAAAACTGCTCGGGCACCGCGAATCGCACGTAAATCGGCTTGACTTGATTGATGATGACCAAGGCAAGCGAATCGTCGGCCTTTACGATGTTTCCCTCATCGACGAGAACATCGCCCGCGCGACCGTCGAGGGGGGATCGGATGGTGCAGTAATCGAGTTGGGTTTTGGCAAGGTCCACGACGGCGCGATCCGCCTCGACCGTGGCGTTTGCCGCGTCGGCATCGGCGCGAACACGTTCATGTTGTTCGGCCGTCATGGCTCTGGCTTTCACGAGTTGCTTGGCTCGATCAAGATCGGCGTCGGCATTTGCCTTGCGGGCCAAATCGCGCCGCAGATTCGCTTCGGCTTGGGCGACGGCGGCCTCCCAGGTTCGACGGTCGATGACGAACAACAAGTCGCCGCGTTTAACGTCTTGACCTTTTTTCAGGGCCACTTGCATGATTTGGCCGCCCACGCGCGCCTTGACCATGACAACGGCATAGGGTTCAACTGTGCCTATGTTGCGAACTTCGATCGGCACGTCTTTTTTTACCACGGGAGCGACGACGACCGGAACGCTGGGTATTTGAGTCGAAGTCTCTTTGGGAGCTTCAGCACAGCCGATCGTCAGACATAGACCCGCAACTGCCGCCGCAATGTGCAGCGCACACCGCAACGGACCAAAAATGGCATCGAAGCGAGATGGTCTTGATGGATAAATCCCATGCACGATGTCGCCTCAATGGATGATTGCTTCTGACGAATTGGGCGGGTTGCACTAGTACGCTTTTCCAAAAGTTGTTGCCGTCATAATCAAGCCGCTTGCGGCTTCGCAGGGGAAATGCGACCGGCAACAATATCATGGAAGACGTACTAGGTAGATAATTACTTGTCCATCTGATTTAGGCCGTTGAAAGCATAGCTTGAGTAAGAAATTATGTATGCGTTTATCGGTGGCATTCCCATCTGTCGGGTGTGTGTTTTGTAAGGAATCCTCCGATTATTCCGAAATTCCAGAGTTTCCATTCTAAATGATATTTAAGGCCATGCCAAGAAGCCGTCCGGGGCACGGCAAGGGGGCGGAATGGATCCTTGGCCAAGACCTTCGAAATACTCCTGCTTTGCAGCTTAGAGAAACCTATGTTTGTACGGATTCTATCATCCAACAGGGGCTGGAGTCTGCTTCATGAGCGGCGATCTTGGGGTATCCAAAAAACATTTTTGGTCCATGGCCAGATACCGATGGCAATATGTCGTTGCCCTGCTGATTCTCTTGGGTGGGGCGGCCTTCTCGGGAGCCCTGTTTTGGATGCTGCTTCATCTGGAAGGCAACGCAATTCGCCATGATTTCGAGCGAGCCGCTCAAAACAAAATCTCCGCGTTCCGGAAAGTCATGGAACTAGACTTCCTGCAATTGAATACGTTGCGATCCTTTATTGAATCCACGCAGAAGATCAATCGCCGGGAATTCGAGACCTATGCGGGAACGTTGCTCGAAGACCGTCCCAGCATTCAAAGCTTACAGTGGGTTCCGCGCGTGCCGCGCACCGAGCGAGACTCGTTCGAAAAAACAGCGATTCGCGACGTCCCCCAATTCAAGTTTTCAGAGTACGACAAAAACAATCGCCTGATGCCTGCTCTGCCGCGCGAGGATTACTTTCCCATCTATGCGGTCGTGCCCTTAAACAAGAATTTAGCCCCGATTGGATTTGATTTGGGATCGGATGCCGATTGCCGTGCCGCGATGAAGCGTGCCTGCGACACGGGAATGCTGACGGCCACGCCGAAATTTCGCCTCATTCCCGGCGACGCCGCACGATTGGGATGCAGACTGTTTCTAGCCGTCTACGACAAGGATGCGCCGAAATCAACGATCGAGGAGCGGCGACGCGCCTTAATGGGATATGCGGTTTGCATGCTTCAGTTCGGCAATTTGGTCGAGGAAAGCATCGCGGGTTTCGAGCCCGCCGGCGTGGATGTTTATTTATTGGACATCACGGATCCGGCACACGAACAAGTTTTGTATGCGCATCAGTCTCGATTGCGAATGCCGAATGTCGATTTCAGAGACGGAAGAATTCCGCCGCAGGGTTTTATCTTTCGTCTTGACGAGACCGTGGAAGCGGCCGGGCGACGTTGGGCGGTCGCCTGCGCGGCGTCGCCCGAGTTCGTCGAAGCGAGAGCTACCTGGTATCCTGTCGGCGGCAGCGTCGCCTTTATGCTATTGACGATTCTTCTAGCTGTTTATCTCGAGGAAGTCACGCGGCGCAATTTCAAAACGTGGCGGCTGGCATCCCAACTGACGGATGCCAATCAAAAGCTGAATACCGAGATTGCCGAATGCAAGCAGATCGAAAAAATTCTGCAATCGAGCGAAACGAAATATAAAACGCTCTTTGATTCCTCGGTCGATGCTGTCGTGCTTACTGGCCTTAAGATGAAGATCATCGCGGCGAATCGGGCGGCGGTCACGCTTTTCGGATGCCGGGAGGAAAGTGATCTGCTCAGCGCCGTGCCGTTGGACTATTCTCCCGAATTTCAACCCGACGGTATTGCTTCCGCCGTCAAAGCCCGACGCATGTGGCGACAGACCAGAAAGCACGGTTCGCACTCTTTCGAGTGGCGTTATTGCCGGAAGATCGGAAATGAGTTCGATGCCGCCGTAACGATGGCCGATATGGAAATCGATGGAGAGCATTATCTTTTATCCACGGTGCGCGACATCACCGAGCAAAAACAGATCGAGCAGCGGCGGACGAATTCGCTCCGCCGCTTGACGAGCGTCAGCCAGTTGCAAGCCTACTTGCTTTTGCCGAATTCGCTGGAAGACAAGTTCAAAAAAATCGCCGAGACGGCCATTGATCTTCTCGACCTCGACTTTTGCCGCATCTGGTTGATTCGGCCGGGCGATCTTTGCGAGGAAGGATGCGCTCATGCAAAATCAAAAGACAGCCCATGCGACAAGCTATGTCCCGGCATGAAGCAATGCCTTCACTTGATCACGAGTTCCGGGCGTTACTCCCGAACCGACGGCGGGCGACGCCGCGTTCCGTTGGGCAGTTGCAAAATCGGCCGCATCGCCGCCAGCGAAAGCGATAAATATGTTTCCAACGATGTAACGAATGACCCCCAGGTACGCGACCATGAATGGGCGAAACGCCTGGGATTGACCTCGTTTGCGGGCTACAAACTTCGCGATATCAACGGCAATGCCGTCGGGGTGCTCGCCGCTTTTTCCAAACATGCCATGCTGGAGGAAGACGAGGCGTTGCTGGGCAATGTCGCTGAATTGTCTTCGCGCGTGATCTTGGAACATCAAGCGGCCGAGTCCTTGCAAAGGGAAAATGCGAAACTCTCGGCCATGATTTCGGGAATGGAGGAAGGCGTCGTTTTTGCCGATGCCGAGGATCGGATCATCGAAGTCAATGATTATTTCTGCCATTTCATCGGAAGCGAGCGAAACGACCTCCTCGGCAAGAGGATCGAGGAATTGCATCGAGGGCCGATTTTAGAACACGTTCTCTCTTTAATCGATCGATTTCGCAATCGGATCGGCTCCGCTCCATACATCCTCCAGCGGCCGTTGGGCAAGGCGGAAGTCATCTTGCGCATGCAGCCGATCTATCGTAATGCCAAATACGACGGCGTTCTACTGAACGTCGTCGATGTCAGCGAATTGGTCGAGTCGCGGCGTCAGGCCGAAGTGGCCAATCAGGCCAAGAGCCGGTTTTTGGCCAATATGAGTCATGAAATCCGAACGCCCATGACCGCCATACTGGGATATGCCGATCTGCTGATGGATGAAAATGCCGATAATGCGAACAGAGTGTATTATGCTTCGGTGATTCGCCGCAGCGGCGAGCATCTGCTCGCATTGATCAACGACATCCTGGACCTCTCGAAAATCGAGGCGGGTAAAATGTCGCTGAACATCGGACGTTGCAGTCTCGTGTCGATGCTGGCCGATGTGGCAAGCGTCATGCGGCCACGCGCCGAGCAGCGGGGCATCGCTTTTGGAATCAAATATGTCGGACCGATTCCCGAAACGATTCTGACCGATGGAATTCGGTTGCGCCAGGCCATCCTCAACTTGGCGGGGAATGCGGTTAAATTCACCGAGCGCGGAAGCGTGAGGATCATTACTTCGTTCATCAACGACTTCTGCGGCGATCAACCGGCGGTGAAAATCGATGTAGCCGATACCGGGATCGGAATACCGGAGGACGTGCTGCCGCGGCTTTTCCAATCGTTCGAGCAGGGCGACGCCTCGATCACGCAAAAGTTCGGGGGCACGGGGCTCGGCTTGGCAATTTCACGCAACATCGTGCATCTGCTCGGCGGTCAAATGACCGTGGCCAGCGTGAGGGGACAGGGAAGCACGTTTACCTTGACCGTACCCATCGGCAACGTCCAGGACATCCGCATGTTGCGGGTTCCGTCCGAAGCGGTGCGCGAAAACACCGTTCAGACGCGCGAGACCCAAAATAAAGACCTCTTGGGCGTGCGAATCCTGTTGGCGGAAGACGGTTACGACAATCGGGAATTGCTCAAGACTATTTTGCATTGGGCCGGCGCCGAGGTCACAATGGTCGAGAACGGGCGTTTGGCGGTCGAAAAAACGGCAACTGCCGACTTCGATCTCATCCTGATGGATATGAACATGCCGGAAATGGATGGCTATGAAGCAACCCGACTGCTGCGATCGCGGGGATACGATAAGCCGATCATGGCATTGACGGCCAACGCGATGGCGGGCGACATTTCCGAGTGCATGGCCGCCGGATGCAACGCGTATATGGCCAAACCGATCGATCGAACATTGTTGATACGGACCATTGCCGCGCACCTGGGCAAGCCGAGCGAGCCCGCGGTAACCCCCGAGACGCCGGGAAAAACAGTCGGCGCCATCGTATCGCAATATGCCGAGGATCCCGACATTGCTGAAATCCTGCAAGGATTCGTGGAACGCTTGGCCGGACAACTCAAGGAGATGCGGCAAGCATTGGCATCGAAAAACTACGATGAATTGCGCCGTGCCGCCCATAAGCTCAAAGGCGCCGGCGGATCTTACGGGTATCCCTCCTTGACCGAAGCGTGCCGCGGATTGGAGAACGCGGCCCAAAAGAGCGACGAGGCCGCCTCCCAAGCGGCCATCGATTCCGTCGCCGCGATTATTCGAGCTATTGAGTACGGTTATTCCACTAGTACGGCTTCTGAAAAGACGACACCATGAAGATTTTGATTATCGACGACAGCACCGATGCCTTGAGAGTCGCCAAAACGCGATTGGCTCGCGAGGGACTCGACATCCTGTGTGCCGAAGGCGGCATACCCGGCTTGGAACTTGCACGACACGAGAATCCCGATCTGATCCTTCTCGATTTGGACATGCCAGACATGACGGGCTTTGACGTATGCCGCGAGTTGAAAGCGGATCAAGATATGTGCATGATTCCCGTGCTCTTCCTCTCCGGTTCCACCACGGCGGAAGACAAGGTCAAGGGGTTGGATTTGGGCGCGGTCGATTACGTCACGAAACCGTTCGACGCTTTTGAATTATGCGCCCGGGTTCGAGCTGCCTTGCGAACCAAACGTTTGCAGGATCTGTTGATCGAACACGCGCACATCGATCCCTTGACCGGATTGCCGAATCGCCGGGCCTTGATGGAACGTTTGCAGCGCGAATGGGCTCAAATCAAACGCCATGAAGGGCATCTGTCGTTCATCATGGCCGATGTCGATCATTTCAAGCAGGTAAACGACCGGTTTGGCCATCATATCGGCGACGTTATCTTGCATGAAGTGGCGGCCGCCATTGCTCGGCAATGCCGGGAAAACGATCTGCCGGCCCGCTACGGCGGCGAGGAGTTCGCCGTGATCGTGCCTCACGAAGTGGCCGCGGATGCCGCCCGCCTGGCAGAGCGATGCCGTAACGCGGTCGAGGCGGTGCGCGTCAAAATGCCGAAAAATCATGTTACCGCGACGATCAGTTTAGGCGTGGCCGATTCCCAGACCGCCGACTCGCCGGAAGCACTGTTAAAACATGCCGACGAGGCGATGTATCTTGCGAAACAGGCAGGACGCAACACCGTCCGGTGCTACGAAGGGCACGACCCTTCGTCACCCGGCGTTTGCATTACCGATGTCGGGATCGAGGCTAATGCGCCGGAAATATCCGGCTATGCCGGGTGAATGCCGGCTAGGCGTTTCCCGCCGGAGTATTCCAAGCGGCTTTGTCGCCGCCGTTGAGATACTGATGAATATCGGCCGCGGCTGTTTTCCCCGCTCCCATCGCCAGAATGACCGTTGCGCTGCCCGTGACGATATCGCCCCCGGCCCAAACCCCGGTGCGCGTCGTGCGGCCGCGCGAGTCGGCCACGATGTATCCGCGCCGGTTCAGATCCATATTCTTCGTTTGCCGCGTGAGCAGCGGATTAGCGCCCGAACCGATGGCAATGATCGCCATATCAATGTCGAGCAGGAATTCCGCGCCTTCCTTCGGAACGGGGCGACGGCGACCGGAGTCGTCGGGCTCGCCTAGCTCCATGATTTGGCAGCGCACCTGACGAACCATGCCGTGGTCGTCGCCTAAATACTCGATCGGCGCGCAAAGCATCTTGAAGATGATGCCTTCTTGCTCGGCGTGATGAACTTCCTCGGCGCGGGCGGGCATCTCCTCGAGAGATCGGCGATAAAGGATATAAACGTGGC
>CAYWGR010000068.1:0-26966 GCA_964458015.1 uncultured Planctomycetaceae bacterium | reverse complement strand
ATAGTGGATAGTGGATAGTGGATAGTGGATAGTGGATAGTGGATAGTGGATAGTGAAACCCGGCATCACCCTGCCCCCAAATCCTCGATGAAACGTGATTGTGGCGTCACATCAGTTATATTCACACCTAGAGACGATACAATAATCTGTTGAAGGGCAATCCAAACATCGTTGCGACTCCAATGAGAGTCTCGTCGGATTAACACCCCATAATTCATGGAAACCATCGTTTGTGTCAAGTCCCCAACCGTGCGAATCCCTCTTGGCCAAGCCATGGCAACAGGAATTGTTAGGATAATACAGACAATCGCCCAAAAGCAGACGGAGCCAAAAAACACAAACACAACACATGCCCAGATAATTGGATCTCTTGACGATAGATTGACGCCAAACATGATATTAGAAGTTGTCATTCCTCCCAGAACAAAGGCGATGGCAAAGATTGAGCGAATTATCCGAGTGGAACGATCTAGCGAGGGAAGCGGCAACTGCAGTGTATTTTTGAGTTTTCGCCAAAAAGCACGACGTTGAAAGACAGGGACCAATACATCTAACTGTGTATCCTGCCGGATTTGTTCTTGGGGAATTCCTCTCAATCTAGACAATGTTTCTTGAAGTGTTTCAAAAGCTTGTTTAGTCAAACCGATTCCTTCATTTTCTCGGCCGAGAATATCCAAAATGCAGTCATATAAGTCGCCAACAGTTCGCATCTCATTTGAAAGTTTGGCATCTGGCAATGAAATGCCGAAAGTACTCTCCACCTTCAAAACAATTTCGACAAGCTCAAGTCCCATGAACTATGGCCCTACTCCCTTCGGAACGAAATATGTCTGTGCCATTGGGAGTTGTCGTTATTAGGGAAGTCGATGCGGAAGTGCGAGCCGCGGGTTTCTTGGCGTTTGATGGCGGCCTCGATCATCAGTCGGCATACGCAAAGCATGTTTTGCAGTTCCCAACCAGTCGGATCCGCAAATTGACGCGGCAACACGTAGCGATTCCAATGGTCAATCGTTTCAAGGGCCTCGGCCATCCCCTCGGCATCGCGGCGGACGCCCATGTTGCGCCACATCAAGCTTTGGAGCGAATTGCGAATGTCGGCCAAATGCAGCGGTTCGGTGAGCGTATCGATCGGCGGATTTTCGATCAAGGCAGCCGCAAAATCATCGGGCATTTTTGCCGCGGCATCCGAAGCTCCTTCGCCGGCATGCGCGCCATAAACAAGCGCCTCGGCCAAGCTGTTCGATGCCAAACGATTGGCGCCATGGAGCCCCGTCGAAGTAACTTCGCCGGCCGCCCAAAGATTCGGCACGCACGTGCAGCCCTCGATATCGACCACCACGCCCCCCATCATGTAGTGAGCGCCCGGCCGCACGGGAATCCGGTCATGTGTGATATCCAGATTGAATTCCGCACACACTGCGGCAATTCCAGGGAAACGGTTTCGCACTACCTGCGGATCCAAATGATTCAAATCGAGATACACACACGGATGCCGCGTTTTCTCCATCTGGCTGACAATGGCCAAACTGACCACATCGCGTGGCGCCAGTTCGGCCCGGGGATCGTAGTCCGGCATAAAGCGGTGACCATGCCGATCGACCAGCCAGGCCCCTTCGCCGCGAACCGCTTCACTGATCAAACTTCGGCTGCCGCCCGCGATGTAAAGAACCGTGGGATGAAACTGCATGAATTCCATGTCGCGTAGTTCGCAACCGGCCCGATAGGCCATCGCCATGCCGTCGCCCGTGGCCACCTCGGGATTGGTCGTTTCGCGGTAAAGCTGCCCTGCCCCACCGGTCGCAAGGATCGTTTGTTTGGCCCAAACCATCGTTTTGCCGTGCCGGGCGTTCCACACCAATGCGCCACGGCACGCGCCGCCGGTGGTCAAAAGATCCAGCGTAAATGTGTTTTCCCAAACGTCGATATTGAGCATTTCCTCGACGCGGCGAATCATCGCGCGGATAAGCTCTTTGCCTGTCGCGTCGCCCTGGGCATGAACGATGCGATGGCGGCCGTGTCCGCCTTCACGTCCTAAGGCGATTTGGCCTTCATCTTGATCGAACTGGGTGCCCCACTCGACCAATTCGCGAATGCGTTGCGGCGACTCGCTTACGACTCGCCGCACCACCTCGGGATCGCAAAGCGTGCCGCCTGCTTCAATCGTATCGGCCACATGATCTTCGATTCGGTCGGCGGGATCCAACACAGCCGCCACGCCGCCTTGGGCGTAGTTGGTATTGGAATCCGCAATCCCCTGTTTGACGACGACCACGACCGACAGCTTCGGATCGACGCCCATCGCCGCTCGCAAGCCGGCCAAGCCGCCTCCAATCACCAGCACATCGGCATAAAAATGCGACATGCGTTTGGGATGAAACGGCACCAGATAACGAGGGACGGACGAAGACATTGTGGGTGGTCGGTGGTTAGTGGTCGGTGGCTAGTGATCGGCGGCCAGTAGCTTGCATCCTGTTATTGACACGGCCCTCGAAAAGCCGCTTGCGGCTTCGCAAGGACAAACGAAACGGAAACAATTGCCAAACCTTTAGTTTATCAAGCTGTCCGCTCCGTTGCCAGACGGGGGGCCTCTAGCCGCCGTACCGAAGGGCTGTGATGGTTGAATGCCCCTCTTTGATATGGTAGAGTGCGTTCAACATCCACAACTTTTTTATACCGACATTGCCAATGTTCCATATTCAAACGCAAACACGGCTGTTCCAGCCGAGTTTGCTGACCTAATTGGCCGCAGAACGGTTCATTAGCATTGTAAGGACGCAGTAGGAGCCCACCATGCCACGACTTGCATTATCGGTGTTTTTGTCCGTGATCGTATTAAGCTTGTCGGCCTGCCTGTCGGCCGAGGAACCTGCGGGCAATCCCTCCGACGTTTCTTTCTTACCGCCACCCTCGCAAGCTGATTTCGCCGGCCATGCTCAGCGTGATCCGCGCACCAGGGCTTTCATCGTTCCCAAGCGGATCCTCTGGCAATCGCCCGACGACCAATCGGCAGTCGAAAACTCGAAGTGCCTGTTGACCGGCAGCAGCCAAATCACGCTGAACACTCCGCAAGCCTGCACGCTTCGCAACAAGGGCAAAGCACCGGCAATTCTGCTCGATTTCGGCCGCGAATTGCAAGGCGGCGTTCAGCTCATGCTCTCGGGCGCGTCGAGCAATCCCGTGCGCTTTCGCGTGCGTTTCGGCGAATCAGCCAACGAGGCGATGAGCGAACTCGGCGGTCCCAAAAATACGACCAACGACCATGCCGTCCGCGATCAAACCTGTTTGGCCTCTTGCATGGGCACGCAGGAAATCGGCAATACGGGCTTCCGTTTCGTTCGGATCGATGTGCCGGACGCCAACGCCTGGGCGTCGATCAAGTCTGTCCGTGCCGTTTTCCTGTATCGCGATTTGCCCTACAAGGGTTCATTCCGTTGCAACGACGAACGCCTGAACCGCATTTGGGATACCGGCGCTTATACGGCCCATCTCAACATGCAAGATTATCTCTGGGACGGCATCAAACGCGATCGCCTCGTTTGGATCGGCGACATGCATCCCGAGACGATGACGATCTGTTCCGTATTCGGCAATGTCGATGTGGTGCCGAAGAGTCTCGACCTTGTGCGCGACGATACGCCGTTGCCTGCTTGCATGAACGGCATCAGTTCGTACTCGATGTGGTGGGTCTTGCTCCAACAAAGTTGGTATCAGCATCACGGTGATCTGGCATATCTGCAACGTCAGAAACCCTATCTAACCGGTTTGCTAAGCCAGTTTTCGCAGTATGTCGGCGACGACGGCAGCGAAAAACTTCCCCAATGGCGATTCCTCGACTGGCCGTCGTCCGAAGACCCCAAGGCCATCCACGCCGGGTTGCATTCGCTCTTGATTCTGACGCTTCAGGCCGGCGACCAGATGTGCGGCGTCTTAGGTGATACCGCGGTTCAAGAAAAATGCCGGGCGGCCGTCGCCCGCTTGCGCAAGCACACGCCTGATCCCGGCAGCAGCAAGCAGGCGGCCGCGTTAATGGTTCTGGCAGGGCTGGGCGATCCAACCAAAATCAACCATGACGTTTTGGCCGTCGATGGCGCGAAGCGAATTTCGACATTCTATGGCTACTATATCCTTCAAGCCCGAGCCAAAGCAGGCGATTATCAAGGCTGCCTGGATTGCATCCGCACGTTCTGGGGCAGCATGATCGATCTCGGGGCCACGACATTTTGGGAAGATTTCAATCTCGACTGGATGCCCAATGCCGGACGCATCGACGAGCTGACTCCGCCCGGCAAAAAAGACATTCACGGCGACTTCGGCAACTATTGCTACAAGGGTTTTCGCCATAGCCTTTGCCACGGCTGGGCCTCGGGGCCAACTCCTTGGCTAAGTGAGTTCGTATTGGGAATTCAGGTGGTCGAACCCGGTTGCAAAGTCGTGAAGATCGAGCCGCATCTAGGCGATCTCCAATGGGCGGAAGGCACTTTCCCCACGCCGATGGGCATCCTCAAGGTTCGGCACGAAAAACAGCCCGACGGCTCGATTCAGTCCAAGGTCGATGCCCCCACTGGGGTGCAAATCATCAAAAAATAGTAAGTTTTCGCAAAAACGGGAATAATTATAAGTGCCATGCCAACGCTTTCCCTGGGCATGCATGTGCCAAAATATCTGCCTGCGGAAAGCGTAGGCAAGGCACCCATCGTTTCATTCCCCAAACGAGGCCCGTGATGCAAAATCCGAACAAAAAAGCTTCCTCTACGTGTTCTTGCTCAGGAGGCTGTTCCGGCAGCGGGATCGAACGCCGAGCGTTCCTGAAAACCGTAGCCCTGGGTGCGGCGGCAAGCCTTGCATCGCCCTTGTCGGTCATGGCGGGCCCGTTCGAGGCCAACGATTTCGCCAAGCTCGTGCCGCCCGATAAAAAACTCGATCCGGCATGGGTGCAATCGCTATTCGCCCGGGGACAAAAAACCGTCTACCGCGGCGCGGAACTAGAAAAAATCGGGATGCCCATCGGCGGCATTTGCGCAGGCCAGCTTTATCTCGGCGGCGATGGCAAACTCTGGCATTGGGACATCTTCAACCAGAGCATTTCGACCGGCGCCGAGCATTACGCGAATCCCCTGAAGCAGAGTTATCCGCTGGAACAAGGTTTCGGATTGCAGATTTCCTCGGACGGCAAAGACTCGTTCCGCACACTCGATCACACTGGCTTCTCACAGATCACTTTCCACGGAGAATACCCGATCGGACAAGTCGAATACGCGGATCCAGGATTACCGGTAGCGGTATCGCTCGAAGCCTTTTCGCCGTTTATTCCGTTGAACGCCGAAGATTCGTCGCTGCCCGCGACGATCATGCGGTACACCGTCAAAAACACGAGCAATCAGCCGGTCGAAGGCCAATTGATCGGCTGGCTTGAAAATGCCGTGTGTATGTTTTCCGAAAAATCAGGCCCCGGCCGGCGGCGTAATCAAATTCAGCGCAGCGCAACTCTGAACCTGTTGGAATGCGATGCGATCCCTCCGGAACCTTCGACCGAGCCTGCTCCGCGCGAGGATATTGTCTTCGAGACGTTCCAGAAAGAAACCTACGAAGGCTGGGAAGTTACCGGCACGGCATTCGGCACAGGCCCGATCCTCAAGTCGAAAATCCCCGATTACCAAGGCGATGTCGGCTCAAAAGGTCCGCGGGTGGTCAATTCACATGCCACGGCCCCCGGTCGTGATGTCGGCGAAAAAGACAATCAACTCGGCACCCTCACCAGCAAACCATTCACGATCGAACGCAACTTCATCAATCTCTGGGTCGGCGGCGGCAATTATACAGAAAAAACCTGCGTCAACCTGCTCGTCGATGGCAAGCCGGTCTGGTCCGTCACGGGCCAAAACGACAACAAGATGCGGCAAGCGTCGGCCGACGTTCGCACGTGGCAAGGCAAAACCGCTCGACTGCAAATCGTCGACGCTCGGAAGGGTTCCTGGGGAAACATCGGTGCGGCGGAAATCGTGTTCAGCGACAAACCGGCTGTCCCGCTCGTCAAATTCGAGGAACAGCCCGACTTCGGCACGATGGCCCTGAGTCTTCTGGACCCACAACAAAACGACATCGCCTCGGCCGATATTCCGCTCGACGCTTTGAAGAAAGAATTCACCAATGGCGCATCGGAAGCATCGAAACCGATGCACGAAAAGCTCATCGGCGCCTTGGGCCGCAAGCTGTCGCTCGCGCCGGGCCAATCGACTTCCGTCACGTTCGTAATCGCTTGGCGATTCCCAAACTTGAATCTAAAAGACGGCGGCCGACACTACGCCACGCGATTTGCATCCGCGTCGGAAACGGCCGGTTATGTGGCCAAAAACTTCGATCGGCTTAGCCGTGAAACGCGACTTTGGCGCGACACGTGGTACGATTCCACTTTACCCTACTGGTTCCTCGACCGCACGTTTGCCAACACGTCGATCCTGGCGAGTTCAACATGCCACTGGTTCAAAAACGGCCGATTCTATGGCTGGGAAGGCGTCGGCTGTTGCGAAGGCACCTGCACTCATGTTTGGCATTACGCCCATGCCGTCGGCCGATTGTTCCCCTCGCTGGAACGCGATTTGCGCACGCGGACCGATTTTGGCACCGCATTGGATCTCAAGACAGGCGTTATCAATCATCGCGGCGAAAACTGCGGACTGGCCGTCGATGGCCAAGCCGGTTGCATCCTGCGTGCCTATCGCGAGCATCAGATGTCGCCCGACGACAAGTTCCTGAAATCGCTTTGGCCCAAAATCAAGTTGGCCATGCAATGCTTGGTCAAAATGGACGACGGTTCCGGCCTGCTCTCGGGCCCGCAGCACAACACGCTCGATCAGCCGTGGTTCGGCAAAGTAGCCTGGCTTAGTTCGCTTTATGTCGCCGCCGCCCGGGCTTGCGAGGAAATGGCCAAGGAGTTGGGCGAAGCGGATTATGCCGCCGAGATGCGAAAAATCGCCGAACGGGGTAGCAAAAGCATCGACGGCGAGCTTTTCAACGGTGAATACTATTACCAGATCCCCGACAAGGCACATGCCAAGAGCGTCGGCTCGCACAACGGCTGCGAAATCGATCAGGTATTCGGTCAAAGCTGGGCCTATCAGGTCGGCTTGGGACGAATTTTGAACGAAAAGAACGTCAAAAAGGCATTAGCGTCGCTCTGGAAATACAATTTCACGCCCGATGTGGGCCCGTTCCGCGAAAAGAACAAACCTGGCCGTTGGTATGCCATGGCCGGCGAGGCTGGCCTATTGATGTGCTCCTGGCCGCAAGGCGACGCCGCTAGACTTCAAGAGGGCTTCGACTTCTACTTCAACGAATGCATGAACGGCTTCGAGCATCAAGTGGCCGGCCACATGATTTGGGAAGGAATGCTGCAAGAAGGGTTGGCCATCGAGCGGGCCGTCCACGACCGCTACGGCGCTTCGCGGCGTAATCCCTGGAACGAAGTCGAATGCGGCGACCACTACGCCCGATCCATGGCCAGCTACGGCGTGTTCCTGGCCGCCTGCGGCTACCACTACAACGGCCCACATGGCTTTTTAAGCTTCGCTCCGCGGCTTTCCCCGGAAAATTTCCGTGCCCCTTTCACCACGGCCGAAGGCTGGGGTACGTTTAGCCAAAAAAGAGAGAATAACGCGCAACAGGAGACGATCGAACTGAAATATGGTAAATTGCGATTGCGACAATTAACGTTCACCTTGGCCGAAGATGCCGCGCCGAAAACCGTGCAGGTAACCATCGACGGCCATCCATTGCAATCCCAACACGATTGTGAAGGAAATTCGATTGTGATCGACTTGCCCGCCGATAACATTCTGCAAGCCGGTCAAAAGATGGAAATTTCAATGGTTTGAGCCCTATGATCGAAACTGCTATCCAACTTATTGAGTCCGGCGGTGATTTGCCGATGCAGCGAATGACCGGTGTCATGGGCCAAATCATGGATGGCAATTGCACCGAAGACGCCATCACTCGGCTCTTAACAGCACTGCACCGCAAGGGCGAAAGCATTACGGAAATCGCCGGCGCGGCCGCCGCCATGCGGGCGAGGATGACCCCCATCCACTCGTCGCACACCGACCTGATCGACACCTGCGGCACCGGCGGCGACGGCTCGAAAACGTTTAATATCTCCACGGCCGCGGCCCTGGTTGCCGCCGCTGCCGGCGTACACGTAGCCAAACACGGCAACCGCGCCGCCACCAGCCGTAGCGGTTCGGCCGATGTCTTGACCGCCCTGGGCGTCAACATCGAGGCCAACACCGCTTGCGTGGAAAACTGCCTGGAAACTCTCGGCATTTGCTTCTGCTTCGCACCTCTGTTGCATAGCGCCATGAAGCATGTCGCGCCCGTGCGGAAAAAAATCGGCACGCCGACTATCTTCAATATCCTTGGTCCGCTGGCCAATCCGGCCTCGGCCCCTTTCCAACTGCTCGGCGTGGGCCATGCGGAACTGCGCCCACAAATGGCCGAAACCTTGCAACTATTGGGCATCCGCCGCGCGCTGGTCGTGCATGGCGCCGATGGACTGGACGAAGTCACCCTCAACGGTGCAACGGATGTGACCGACGTCACCGCCGATCGGCTGCTCGAATTCCGATGGAACCCCGCCGATTTCGGACTAGAACCGGCCACCCGCGATTCTCTGTTGGTCAGCGGCCCTGCTGAAAGCGCCGCAGTCATCCGGGCGATCCTAGCCGGCCATCGCGGCCCGGCGCGCGATATCGTGGTCGCGAATGCCGCCGCCGCCATCTGGACCGTCGGCCGTTCGCCCTCCATTCTCTTGGCCGTACAGCAAGCGGAAGAAGCCCTAGATACCGGGGCCGCACGGGATTTATTAGCCCGATTGGCCGAACTGACTGTAGAGTCAGCATAAAAAGGGCGATAAACCCAAAAACACACCCACCTCACGAGGGGAATTTGTCTACAAAAACCCCTGGTTATAGTCTTCCCATCCAACGGCCGACTTGTTAAATTAAGGGATTCTTTAGCATAGTTCCATTCTGATAAAGTGCGATTTCCGCGGAACAAACATGCGGTGACGCGAAAAATCAGCGTGATATTTGTATAACACTACGATCCAATGGAGTGACCTCGTTATGGCCAAACCTACCCGTACTATTAAGAAAGCCAATCACGGCAAACGTCCCGCCAACGCCAAGGCTCGCAAGGCCAAGCGTCGTAGCGTTCGCACCTAACTTGACCCTCGTCGCGGAGGATTTGCCGTGGCTAAAAAAGAACTTATCCTCGATTTTTCCGAATACGACGTCAACAATGTCGTCGCGGATATCGAGGAAATTCGTAGCTGCAACCAACAGCGGTTTGAAATGGAGCAACTCACGGCAATTTGCTATGAGGATGCGGAGAAATTTATTTGCGTCGGCTATAAAGACCTGACCTCCGACGAATTTTGGGTTCGCGGACACATGCCCGGCATGCCCTTGATGCCCGGTGTTATTATGTGCGAGGCTGCCGCGCAACTGGCCAGCTATTTCAGCCATCGGAATAAATTGATGGAAGGCATCGTCGGCTTCGGCGGTCTCGAAGGCGTGCGTTTTCGCGGCGTCGTGCGCCCCGGCGATCGCTTCGTCATCGTCAGCCGGCTTCTCAAGCTGCGCCGCTCCATCATGACCTGCGAATTCCAGTGCTTCGTCAACCAAAATCTGGTTTGCGAAGGCGTTCTCAAAGGCGTTTCCATTCCGCTCGATCTAATCACCGGTCAAGCAACGGAATCGAACGACTGAATCGAAGCTATCTCTTAAGCCCCTCTCCCATCATGGGAGAGGGCTTATCTCCTACCCACTCCGGCACCACTTCGGCTGTTTTTTAAGGCCGCATCCGCGATCGGAATTCCTTCGGGCTCATCCCGCAGTGCCGCTTGAACAGCCTGGAAAAGTGAAATGCACTCGAAAAACCGCAGTTGGCTGCGATCCGATCCAAGGTCATCTCGGGGTTAAGCATAAGTCGGCGGCCCAAGTTCAATCGTCTTTGAAGAATGTAGTCGAAAGGCGTGCGATGAAACGCGCCGGTAAACTTTCGATGAAAATAATTCGGAGCCAAATGCACGGTTGCGGCAATCCGCGCCAGTGATGGATTTTCGGTAAAATGCCGATCCATGAATGCAATCGCCGGCTTGAGTTGCTCGAACAGCGGATCCATCCCGACAACCTGACCGAGGTCGAAGGCCTCCAGGGCTTGCGCCGTAACGTCGGCCAACATGGCCTGAACGCGCAGGAAAAGCAGTCCCGCATCTTTCTCGAACAAGCCGGGCAATTCCTTCCATGTCGCCCGCCAATACTCGCGCGAACGCCGGCGCCAGCGGTATGCCTTCGCCATACGCGACATCAGAAACGCCAGACGGAGCGAATCCGGCACGAAGTGGATCCAATACACGTCCATGCGACGCGTGCATTCTTGATCCTTAATGTGATAACCGGGGATAAGATATGCCGCGCCCGACCTCAACGACAACTCTTGCGTATCCAGCGTTAATCGCGCCTCGCCGCGCACCGGCAGATACAGCTTATAACACTGATCCAGACCGTCTTTTACCTTATTCCAAGAGGAATCGCACCGGTGGAACCCACCGGCAAGAAGTGAAAAAGACGTCTCTTCTCGTAAGATATGTGTTTCGGCCATAGTTAAGATTGTATATGATTTCGTGAATCTTGTCCATTCAACGATTCGGACCAAATGGATATGATAGAATTTCGTAATCTTGCCCACCGCGAAAACAAGAACACACCATGATCGACGCCACCGCCATATCAACGCAGATGTCATGGTTCGATCTATCCATCGTATTGGCCTACTTGGTCGCTGTCGTGGGGATAGGATGCTGGGCGGGACGGATACGCCGTTCCAACGGCGAAGGAAGCCATTATTTCCTGGCGGGCAACACCCTCGACTGGCCGATCATCGGCCTAGCCATGTTCGCCGCCAATATCTCGACGGTCCACTTGATCAGCTTTGCCGAAACGGCCTACAAATACGGCATAGTCTTCGGCAATTTCGAGTGGATGGCCGGCTTCACACTGGTCTTGCTCTCGCTTTTCTTCGCTCCACTCTACTTGCGCGCCAAAACGGCGACGCTGCCCGACTTTCTTGAACGCCGATACAATCGCCACTGCCGCGACTGGTTGACCGTCATTTCAATCTTCTCGGCCATCGTAATCCACATCGGCGTGGCACTGTATACAGCGGCATTGGTGCTCCGCGGTATCCTCGGCCTGGAACCATCGGCAACCATTTTGGGCATCGATGCCATGATTTTTTTCATCATCACGCTCGGAGTGCTCACCGGCGTATACACAATGATCGGCGGACTCCTGGCCGTCGTTTGGACCGAGAGCATTCAGACCGTATTGCTGTTGGTCGGCGCCGTCTGCATCACCGCCGTTGGTTTGTATCACGTCGGCGGTTGGTCGGAATTAAGCCGCACGCTGGCCAGTCATCCGCACCCGCTCAATGGAGTGCTAAAAATATCGGAAGGTAAATATCTCGACTGGGGAACCGGCAACTTCCTTTCGATGATGCGTGATTCGAGCGATCCGAGCAACCAACCGTGGTATGGAATCTTATTGGGCTATCCCGTGATCGGCATTTGGTACTGGTGTTGCGATCAGACGATTGTGCAGCGTGTGCTGGCTGCACGCGATGAAAAACAGGCACGGCTAGGACCGTTGTTCTGCTCGTTCCTCAAAATACTGCCCGTCTTTTTGTTCGTGTTGCCCGGCATCATTTGCGTAGCACTGGTACAACAGAATTTCGCAGGTTTTCAAGGCGAAGCCCCGACGGACCCCAAAGACGCCTATACGTTCATGGTTACGCACATGCTGCCTTGGGGCCTGAAGGGCTTAGTGGCAGCCGCGATGCTCGCGGCCGCAATGCAAACATGCTCAGCCGCCCTAAACTCCACCGCCACGCTATTCGCTTATGATATCGTCAAACGCTATCGGCCAAAAACATCGGACCATCAATTGGTCGTCGTCGGCAAAGTCACCACCGTGGCCGGAACTATCCTGGCCATCGTTTCATCGCCGATTTTTGGCCAAAAAGACACTATATTCCAGGCATTGACCGATTTGATCTGCTACGTCGCTCCGCCTATTACGGCGGTATTCCTGTTCGGCGTTTTTTGGAAACGAACCACTGGAAAAGCGGCCTATCTCGCACTGGTGTGCGGAAATGTGATCGGCGTCGCGATTTTCTTTCTCGAACTCTTCAAGAATGCAAGCGGGTGGGATTTCGTCGTTGCGTGGCATGTGACGCATACCGGCATGGGCCTCAACTCCATGATCGCCTCATTTTACATCTTCGCGTTCTGTTGCGTATTGATCTTTGTTGTCTCGCTGCTGAAACCCGAACCACTCAAAGAAGAAGCCAAGCCGCTTGTTTGGGAAGATTGGCGAGAACCTTTGCGCGGCGAGGCGCACGGTCGCGGCCTGGGCAACTATCGCGTTCTTTCGGGAGTCGTCTTGGCGTGCTTCGTTGTTCTGTACATTCTATTTCGCTAACCATCCACGGAAAACCGTCGAAAATTCCCCATGTTTCAAACAACGATCACCCTCCTTACAATCATCTTGGGCGCTGTCATGCTGATTCCCGATAATTCTTCAGCGGAAGCTCCGGCCAAGACCCCGGCGAAACGAGCCGTTCGCTACGGTAGCATCATCGCCGTGCGGGCTGAAAAAATCAAGGAATACCGAAAGCTCCACGCATCGGTTTGGCCCGAGATCACCAAAGCCGTCCATGAGGCCAACCTGCGCAACTATTCCATCTATCTTCGCAAGCTGCCCGATGGCAACTATTATCTATTCAGTTACTATGAATACATCGGCGACGATTACAAGGCCGATATGGAAAAATTGGCTACCAACCCCGACGTGAAGCGGTGGTGGAAACTCACGGATTCTTGCCAAGTGCCGTTGACCGACCACAAGTCCGACGAATGGTGGTCCTCGATGGAAGAAGTGTTTCACCAGGAATAATCCTTTTGTCATGAATATCTGCATTCCACGTTTCCAATCAAGGAGTCACGAAGATGAAGCGATTGACCACGGTGTTTGTTGTTTTAGCAATCGTATGTGCAACGAGCTTCCGTTTGCCCGCGGCCGAAACCGCGGATCTTAAAAAACGGGCGGAAGAACTCAAAAACCTGAAATGGGGCATGTTCGTCTGCTGGTCGTTCAGCACCTTCTCCGGCAAAGAGTGGACGCCCGGCGTCAAGGACGTCGCTTTCTTCAAAGCAACCGGTTGCGACACCGACCAATGGGCCCGCACCGCCAAGGAAGCCGGCATGGGCTACATTTTGTTCCTCACGAAACATCATGACGGATTCTGTCTCTGGGACACCAAAACAACAGACCGAAAAGTAACCAAAAGTCCGTTGGGTCGCGATGTATTGGCCGAACTGCGCAAATCGTGCGACAAGTATGGCATCCAATTGGCCCTCTATTTCTCGGAAGGCGACTGGAACTGGCCCGGCGCAATCGATGGTCAAGGCGGCAAGGGCGGGTCAGATCCGGAAACAAAGAAAGCTCAGCTAAAAGAACTGCTCACCCAATACGGCCCAGTGGAATACATCTGGTTCGACCATGCCGTGGGCAACGGCGGACTGAACCATCAAGACACCGTGGCCTGGTGCCACCAATGCCAGCCGGGAACGCTTATTGGCTTCAACCATGGCGAACCGGCCGGCGAGATCAGCCTGCGCGAATTGGGCACTGCCGGTCCTCTTGGCAGCAAAGAGGCATGCCCATACAACAAGGAAAATGAAGATGTATATAAACTATTAGCCGAGTTCACCTATCCGATTCTCCCGGCGCACGAAGGCGGTGCAATGTGGTTCTACTCACTGCCTAAACACGACGGCCTTTGCCTGCCCGCCGAAAAACTCTATCAGGATTATCTTGCCGCCGTGAAACATGGCAACATTTTCTCTGTTGATATCGGTCCCGACTACAGCGGCCGATTGCGAGAAATCGACGTAAAAACGCTTCAGACTGTGGGAAAACTGATTCGACAACAACCCTATTGACCTTTGCATTGCCAATGAACCGAGGCCGACCATCGGGAGGCCGAAAACTGGGCCAAACAAGTTGTTTGGCCAGTTCATTATCCAAGCAAACATTAATAAAATCCGTCATCATAAAAGACCGCAATGCTACACGATCCCAGCCATTACGAAACGCCGCCTTTGGCCGAAGAAATCCACCTTGTGCCGCACGACACCGCTGTTCTTCGTCGTCTGGCATTGGAGTTGGCCGACATCGCCGCATTGCCGATCCATCAAGAAAAGGCCCGGCTTTGGCGTGACTTGAATGATCTGCATTCGCAAAGGCCGATGGTTTGGATCAACGAGATTTGCTGGCACGAAATGAACGTCGACGATGAGTTGGCTCTTCAAACCGAGCACCGCTGGGCACAAGAGCAAGAGCGAGACTTACGCCGGGCGCTTTACCAATGGCGGCACATGCCCGGCGACATGATTATAAACGACTTTCTCGCTTGCCCATTGGCGATCCATAGCACCGATTTCGGGATTATGGAAGACGTCGATGTTGTGAAGACCGATGCCGCTAGCGATGTCGTCTCACGGCATTTCAACGTTCAAATCCGTGATTTCGCCGATCTGGAAAAAATCCGGATGCCGAAGGTAACGCATAACGCCACGGCAACCGAGTTTCGTTACCAGGCGATGTGCCAAGTGTACGAAGGCATCCTGCCCGTCAAAAAGGTCGGCCAGACGCACATCTGGTTCACGCCCTGGGACTATCTGATTCGCTGGTGGGGCATCCAGGAAGCGATGATCGACATGATCGAACGGCCCGAACTGGTCCACGCCGGCGTCGAACGAATGGTGGATGCCTGGATGGTTGAACTCGATCAGTTTGTCTCGCAAAATCTCCTTTCGTTGGACTGCGACAACACGCGGATCGGCTCGGGCGGATACGGCTACACCGATCGTCTGCCGGGCGACGATTTCGATCCGGATTACGTAAAGCCAATGAATATGTGGGGCTGCTCCAATGCCCAGATTTTTTCGGAAGTATCGCCGCGGATGCACTGGGAGTTTGCGTTGGAACACGATTTGCGTTGGCTTTCCCGTTTTGGACTAACCTATTACGGATGCTGTGAACCGCTGGATCGTAAGATCGACATACTGCGCCGCATCCCCAACTTGCGAAAAATCTCGGTCAGCCCATGGTGCGATACGAAACGCGTCATCGAAAAGATTGCAGCCGACTATGTCATCAGCCGAAAACCCAGTCCGGCGATTCTCGCCGAGGATGCTTGGCATCCAGACCGCGCAAGGCAACAAATACGCGAGTTCCTTGACGCCACGGGCGGAAAGTGCCATGTCGAGCTGATTATGAAAGACATCTCGACGGTTCGCTACCAACCACAACGATTATGGCAATGGGCGGCAATCGCCCGCGAAGAGGCTGAAGAGCGAGCCAGCTAATTTCCTCAACGCACTGCCCTCTTCAGGCAACCAAACCAACCCCGGCGGCTTTCATAACTATCGTTTCACGCCTTTTCCGTACACACTCGGCGTTGATTCGCTCCAGCCGACCACGGGCACATCGGGAGCCATAATGAAAAGCTCCACGCGGCGGTTCTTTTGGCGATCCTGAGCCGATGCATTCGAGGCAATCGGCTGATACGGCCCAAAACCCGCGACAGCCATGCGTTGCTCTGGCAAACCCGCTCGCTTCATGCGGTCGGAAACAGCCAACGCGCGGGCGGTGCTCAGGTGGAAATTGTCGGGAAATTTTTCGCGAGCCCCTCGGCCCGCGATCAGTTGATTGTCGGTGTGGCCGGCCACCATGATTTTCAGATTGCCCGCTGCCGGCGACTTCATCACCTGCACCAGTTCGTCAAGCAGTTTTTCAGCCCCCGGCTTCAACACGGCCTCGCCGCTGTCGAAAAGAATGTCGGTATCCAGCTTGCTGACGCCGGTTTCAGGATCGAATTGCAAACTGGGATAGCGCCGCGAAAGTTCGGCAAGCTGACGGCTCAACTCCGCCGGCAACCGGCTGCGGCCGTAAGCCATGCCCTGGAATTGCTCGTAGAGACCATCGCGTTCTTGCTCGTAGGAATCGAGCTGCCTGCGATCGATTTTCGACCGATCCTGCAACAAGGCCAACTGCTCCTCGCTGCGAATCAGGCGATTTTCGAGAGCATGGCCGTGATCCTTAAGATTCTCGATCTCGGTCAATTGCGCGCGATTTTGTTCCTTGAGCGCGCGATTTTCGGCCTGTGAAGTATTCCATTGCGCCTTGGGAACAAACAAACATCCCGGTAGCGCAACGGAAAGGGCAATGCCGATCAGCATCCATGCAAGGGCCTTCACGATTCGACTCCTTTCGAATCCTCCCAACGCGGTCGTCGGGTCGATTATCCTTCAAACATGCTTAAAATACTGTCCATCAACGAGCTGTTGATCGAATAGGGGCCGTCCCAGCTCCACATGTTCCGCAGCAGATCATACATCATCATGCCGCAAACCATCAACAGCACCGCGCAAACCGCCAACCCGGCGATTTGCAGACCCGTGTACGGCGTTTCAGGCAACGCCATCGACGGATGCATCAACGGAACGCCGTCGGTCAGACCGCCCGCTTGACCGCCCAACAAACCGCCGCCCATCATGGGCGAACCCATGTCCATGGCGGGTTGTCCGCTAAGGTCTTCATCCAACATGGCCGCCATCGCGCCCACGGCCGAAGATGCACCGACCAAAGTGGCCGACTCATCGCCTTCGGTGTCCAACGCAATGACTTGCGAGCCGCTGGCCGACTCTTCTTTATCCGACTCTTCCTCCATCGGGGTCAACAGGAAATCGTCGTCGCCTTTCACTTGGGTCGGCGAGCTGCCGCCGATGGCGAGCATATCGTCTTCGCCAAGCTCCAACGATTCTTCGCCCGCGCCGGCGAGATTCAATGGCTGTTCGAGCGAAAGGCCGCTATCGGCCGGATCGACCAGCGAAATGCCGCTGTCGCCGCCGATGGTGACATCGCTGCCCTTGCCGCTTCCGCCGAGCACCAGGTCGTCGTCGTCAAGTTCCTTGCCGCTGAGATCAATGGCGGAACCACCCTTGCCCGAGCCGCCCAAGGCAACAGAACTTTCGTCCAGCGTAATATCTTCATCCAAGGTCAAATCCAACTCTTCAAATCGGGCGACCTTGGAATCAACATCGTCTGCTTTCGGAGCAGCGGGTTTCTTTCCGCCAGCTTCCGGCTTGATGTCGCTGCCGACGAGTTGGATATCGCTGTCGGCGGCGCTGGCTCCGCCTTCCATGCCGATAACCGTGCCCGAAGCGCCCAAGTCAACCTGTCCCAACGCAACCTCGCTCAGCAAAACGTCGCCGCCCTCTTCCTCCGTCGATGCGGACGATGTATGCGAAGCTCGATTCTTCACTAATTGATCGATATCCTCTACTTTAAACTTCCAATCGGCGCCGTCGCGATAGCCATGCAGCTCGCGAGCGTCCAACATTTTTTTGACATCCTCGACGGAGATGCCAAGAGCGGTTGCGGTTTCCTTGGAGTTGTAATATTTCTGGGCCATAGCGATCTCTCTGGGCTTACCTCTGTTCCAACAACGAGCGTATTTCCTGCGGGAGAGGCGTCTCGTTGTTCAAATACATCATTTGCAAATCCCACTGGATATTGCGAACACTTTTTAACGTTATCTTGCCCGTCGCTAAATCGATCGCGTAAACGCTTAACACACGCTGTCGCGGATCGACGACGGTCAGTACTTGTGCTTTGTCTCCTAACGAGGACGGCACGACGATAAGTTCGGAACCCGATGCAACGGTTGGCGCCGAAACTGGCGGTGCGGCACGTTGTGCAAAGACCTCACCACGTTGCTCGGCCACGGCGACCGCTGCCGTGATCAGGCCCATGCCTAACAGGAGCCCCAATATCACCCGTCTCATAGTTTACCTTTGACTTTGATGTCTGGGGAAACTGGGGCCTCTATGACTCTATTGTAAAAGCCCCAGATTCCGATGCAAGTAAAATGGCCCACAGGAGGGGACTTTTTTTATTACTCCCCCAAGGTTATGCCTACTTCACGAAAGGATATTCAAAACCCACGAGGATACCGCAACATCCCCTGCCGCTTGGCAATCATCACAAACCATTGCCAGATAACACGTTACAACACAACAAGCATATCCGCCAATGCTTGGCCGCGAGTCTAGTCGCATAGCCGTGCAGCAGCAAGGTCAAAAGAAAAAACTGAATTGCTTCAAAAAGGCAAGTCAGTAAACTGTGCCAACAATCTAGAAAACATAAAGAATCCTGGCAGCCTAGGCAAAAACCAAAGTCATTACTAGCTACATCCTCCAAAATAAACGAGCGTACCCCCCATGCGCATTATGGTATTTTTTGTAATCGAAAGATATTATCAACGCCATGCAAATGCAATGGTTGTACGCATTTGAATGCTCTCCTCACTTTTCCCGCTAGGCCTTATGAACACATTCGACACTCTCATCTTCACGTGGCTTTTAAGTTTCGGTTTAGCTACGCTGGTTGGATTCGCTCGCGGTCGAACCATTGAATCCATGAACCTAGGCATCTTCCTGGGCCCCCTCGGTCTGTTGTTGACCTTGGTGCTGATCCCCCGGCACTCTGCACATGTCGAGGAAGAGATTCCTATTTTGAAGTTTAGCGATGCCAAGCGCCAACGCCCTGTTGCTCGCACATCCGAGCGGCAAATGCGCCGAGCCGCCTAAGAAAAATTGGCTCTCGCTATCACTTCGTAAAGTTCCATGCGTAAAGTTCCCCAGGGAACCGTTGTTCGCGAAACCGTCTGCAAGACGATTCTTAATCGCAGCACCCTCGGCGGGCATTCGCTGAATTGCTATACCGGCTGCACACATGCTTGCGCCTATTGTTACGCGCGTTTCATGCAACGATTTCATCCCCACGCAGAACCTTGGGGATCATTTGTCGATGTGAAGGTCAACGCGGTCGAGACGCTCAAGCGGCAACTGCGCCACACTCCGCCCGGCAAAGTTTTCATCAGCAGTGCCTGCGACGGCTGGCAGCCGATCGAGGCCTCTTGGCGTCTGACTCGCCGTTGTTGTGAATTACTGCTGGAACGCGGATTTCAGATCCATGCGCTGACGAAAAGCTCGTTAATCCGTGAAGATATCGATCTTTTCCGCGGCCATTCCGTGCAAGTCGGCGTGACATTGACTTCGCTCGACGAACATTTGCACCAACTTTGGGAACCCGGGGCATCGAGCATCCACGAGCGTCTGGAAGTCCTTGAAGAATCGCGCCGCGCAGGTCTTGCCACATCCATCATGTTCGGCCCCGTGCTGCCGATGCTTTCCGACAGCCAAGCCGACTTAAACGCCATGCTCCAACAAGCCGCAGACCTGGGAATCGACGCTATTTGGATCGATGCGTTGAATCGCAGGCCCAAGGTTTGGCCTGCCGTGGCCGAACTTCTTCGCACGTATTTCCCCGACCTTCTGCCGGATTACCGCAAAATCCTGTTCGACGAGCCTTTCCGAGAAAAATACTTGGCCGAACTGCACCTTCGCATCAACCATGCGGTGAAACAGGCATCCTTAACCGGTCGGGCCATGCCCTGCATGTAATCCCTAACTAGAAACCGCCTTCTTAACAAAAACACATCGCACCCCACCGTATTCCTGCCCGTAACTCATTAGGGCAGATACCCTCGTTTTAGCGGAAAATGATCTTGCTTTAATAGTACTCTCTTGCGTATATACGCTTTCTCTTTTGTATTCAACTTTGTCAATGCTCTTTTCTGCGACCAAATCAACCGAGAATATCGGTTGAAATAGTCGTATTTTTTCACATTTTAACCTCTTGCGAATTTCCAAGGATGTGATTGGGAATCCGCAAGCGGTTGGAATTGCTTCTGAGAATAACAAACTCTCTTGAAAAAGAGGGGCAGATTGGTTCGTTTTCATACAAAATCCACTTGGATGAAAATGGCGCCCCTGCGCCCTCGATGTGGCTATTCCGCCGTCTTAAAAATGACCTTTCTCTCCCTTGCCGACAGGACGTAGGCAAAGGGAACAATACGACGGCCTTCTAAATACTGCTCTTCCCGATTTCGCGGGCAAGTTTGCAGCACAAGAGAACAATGGAAGATTTCCTCGATAAAACGATTCTTGTCACCGGCGGTTGCGGATTTATCGGGTCACATCTTGTGCGACGACTGCTTCGTTCCGGTGCGAAGGAAATTCGGATCATCGACAGTCTCGACATGGGAACGCTCGCCAATCTGAACGGCTGCGGAGGCCCTCTGGTGCATCACAAAATCAAACTCGGATCAATCGAACGCGATGCACTCCTGCACTTGCTCTCGGGTGTCGATGTGATCTTCCACCTAGCGGCCGAGAAACACAATCAAGCCATAGACCGGCCGGATGATCTCTTGAAAGCCAATATCCTAGGTATGCACGATTTGCTCGAATGCGCCGCATCAGCAGGGGTCGGGGCTGTCATGTTCAGCTCGTCCTTGTATGCCTACGGTCGATTGACGGGATCGCCGATGAGCGAAGACGAAGTTCCCATGCCTCGAACTCTATACGGCATCAGCAAATTGGCCGGCGAACACATGGTTCATGCTTTCGGCCAAAAAACCGGCATTCCGACGGTTTGCCTCCGATACTTTTTCGTGTATGGCCCGCGCCAATACGCAGGAATGGGATACCGTTCCGTCATCGTCAAAAATTTTGAACGCATTTTGAAGAACGAACGCCCCATTATCAACGGCGATGGACGCCAAGCTCTCGACTATGTGTTCGTCGAGGACGTGGTCGACGCCACGCTGGCGAGCATAACTCGCGGTCGCCCGGGCGAAACCTACAACATCGGCTCCGGCTCCGCAACCACCGTCAATGAACTCGTAGACATGATGCTCGAAGCGGCGAATTCGCCTTTAGAAAAACTTCAAGCTCCGGCTGACTGGACGGCAGGCAGCCTACGCGTCGGTAAGATCGATCTGGCGAAAGAAGTCTTGGGCTGGGTTCCCACGACTTCCCTGCGAACAGGACTCACTTCCGTTTACAAGTGGATGGCATCGCATCATGAATCAAATTGACATTTCGGTCATCATTCCCTGTTTCAACGAAGCAGGCAATCTGACGGACTTGGTGCAACGTCTGGACAATGTTTTTAAAAGACGTCATTTACGTGGAGAAGTCATCCTTGTGGATGATTGTAGTACAGACGAAACACCAAACGTGATTGCGTCTCTCCAAAAAACATACCCCTGTTTGGTCGCTATCCGCCATCCCGTCAATCGCGGCCAGTCAGCCGGCTGGGACACCGGTCTGGAGCTTTCCCGTGGAGAATACGCCTGCCTGATCGACGCCGACCTTCAGTACCTACCCGAAGACGTTTGGAGATTATACCGCGAAATCACTAGCAATCCTTGCGACATGGTCCAAGGATGTCGAAGTTCGATCGGGCGGCTCAGGGATGGTCGATATCTCCTTAGCAAAGGATTGAACTCCATCCTGAATTTTAGTTTCCGGATGCGACTGCGCGACAACAAATCCGGCTTCGTGATTGCCCGGCGAGACACGCTCCACGCAATTTTGCGGCGCAAGCATCACTATTACTATCCGAACACGTTCATTGCCGTGGCTGCAAAAGCACAAGGTTTCACGATTCGGGAAGTCGAAGTCCTGTTCCAGAGTCGATTGGTCGGCAAATCCTTTATTCCGCAGTTCCCATTGAGCATCGTCTACAAGGTTTCCCTCGACGTTCTGAAAGGCCTCTTCGAATTTCGGCTGCAAAAACAAAGCGATCCTTATGTCGCCGAGTTCGTCAATCACTACGCTCCGCAAGCACCGTCTTCGCAACGTTCTCTTGATTGGCGGCGGCGCCTTATGTTCGAAACCTATTTCCTGACATTTCCTTTCCACAAATGGATGCTGACTCGCGCCACGCGACGACACTACAAACAGCTTTCGCAAAGCCAGTGGCTCGGGGCCGAACATATTCGAGAGCTCCAGGAAAGCAAACTACGACGTCTGATTCTTCACGCCTACCATCATGTGGGCTATTACCGGGAACTCCTCGACGAAGCCGGCATTCGTCCCGAAGACATCCGCTCGCTCGATGACCTCCGCCGTATGCCGATGCTTTCAAAACGCGATGCTCGGGAAAATCTCCATTTCGAGATCCTTTCGAACAACCATAATAAGCGAAAGGTGCAGAAAATCACCACTAGCGGTTCCACCGGCGAACCGTTCATCTGCTACGTTGACCGCCATCAACTGGAAATCCGTTGGGCTTCCACGTTACGCAGTCAGGAATGGACAGGATATCGCTTCGGTGATCGGCAGATGCGTCTTTGGCATCAAACGGTTGGCATGACATGGTCACAGATTTTCCGTGAACGTCTCGATGCGATCCTCTCGCGGCGCAAGTTTATCCCCGCCTTTGAATTGACCGAACAGCGTCTCGGCCAATTCTTCGACAGCATCCGAAGGTTCAAGCCGAAACTGATCGATGGCTATGCCGAAGCGCTCAATTATCTAGCCCAGTTCCTCGCAACCCATGACGCGGCGGGAGTCAATCCAGGGGCAATCATGTCGTCGGCCCAAACTTTGCCGGAACAATCCCGCGAGATCATCGAAGAAGTATTCGGTTGCCGGGTGTTCGACAAATACGGATCGCGTGAATTTTCCGGCATCGCCTACGAATGCGATCAACATGATGGACATCATGTCGTCGCCGAAAGTTATATCGTTGAAATTCTGCGCGAGGACGGCGAACCGGCCCAACCGGGCGAAATTGGAGAAGTCGTCGTCACGGACCTGAACAACTTCGTCATGCCCTTCATCCGTTACCGCATCGGAGACCTGGCCGTCGCCATGGACAACAGCCGTTGCTGCAAATGCGGAAGGGGGTTGCCTCGCATCGGCGCCATCCAGGGACGCACACAAGCAATCATCGTAGGCGCAAACGGCATCCGCATGCCTGGCACATTTTTCGCCCACGTCCTGAAGGACTATGATCACGTCATCCGGTATTACCAAGTTGTGCAAGAACGCAAGGAAGCCATTACGCTCAAAGTGGTCAAAGGGCCGCTGTTCACGGAAGAAGCTTTTGCCGAATGCAAGAGCGTACTCGCGCACTATCTTGGGACGGATATGATCATCGACGTGGAGTATGTCGATGAAATCCCGCTGGGGCGAACAGGCAAACGGCAGGTCGTGATTTCCAAACTGGGCTTGGACTTCTTTAGCCAAGAGGAAGCGGAACCCGTTCAACAATTGGAAGATTATCGCAAGGCTGCATGAGTTGGAAGCAACCGCACCCAACGGCATTTCATAAATTTCGAAACGGTTATCCTTCTCCATTGGCAAGAATCGATCATCCTATCCGGCGAAAGGGAAGAATGTGGTCGAAGCTTCTTTTACGAATCTGTCCTCTGCTGAAATCGCAGACGGCGTCGCGCGGGCAAAAATCTATGATCGCCAGTGGAAAGACTTGGGAGATTTCATCCGTTACAACCCCGGTGCCTGCCATCGGCGACGCCTGATCCATGGTTTTCTACGCGGTATGAAGTTCCAATCGATGCTGGATGTCGGCTGCGGCCCAGGCGAAATGCTCCTCGGTTTGGCACGTAAATTGCCCACGACAACGACACTGGTGGGAGCGGATTTCGCTTCCGAGGTGGTCGCAAAAAATCGCCGGTCAATGCCTGGCTTGCGTTTTGAAACACTCGACATCGAGCAAGAATGCCTGCCCGAACAATTCGATTTGGTGCTTTGCAGCGAAGTTCTTGAACATCTGCATGATCGGAAGCAAGCCTTCGAAAATTTAGCCTGCATGGTCAAACCGCGAGGGCACTTGCTGGTCACGTGTCCGACGGGCCACGTTTATGCCACGGAACGTCATTTTGGTCACACGTCGCACCCTTCCACCGATGAAATCCAATCGTTATCGGCGGCCAACGGCTTACACGTCGATCGCTTGATCAATTGGGGATGGCCTACTTACGATCTGCTGAAAATCGGAGTAAACCTGAACCCCGAATTTGCCATTCGCAAGTTTGGCGGGGGGCAATACTCCGTATTCAGCAAGATTCTCAACCGCCTGCTATACTTGGCGACCTTCCTGAGTCTCCCCAACTGCCGATACGGTTGCCAACTGGCCTGCCTTATGTCCAAGATTCCATAATACACGGACAATATCAGGCGAAATTCACCGACAATCATTATTTTCTTATCCGTTCACTTCTTTCAGGAATGCTCGGAATGCATTGGAAACAGAATCTCTCTTGGTTAGGTCATCCATCTATTCCGCATCCTTCGCTCTTGGCCTGGGCCTTCTTCTTCGCCATCGCGGCCATGATCGCCCCACTATGGTCGGCACACTATCTGCCGTTCGTGGATCTTCCACAGCACTTGAGCCTAATCAATGTCCTCGGCCATCTAGACGATCCTAATACGCTCTATCCCGAGGTCTTTCAACGCCGTTATGAACTCACGCCCTACCTAAGCTACTACTATACCGTATGGCTTCTCTCGCATATCTTTGGCCTTTATACGGCGAATGCAATTTTCCTAAGCTTAGTAGCCATTGCCACTCCCCTATCGGTCGGCGCGCTGGCAAAACGACTCGGAGGCAGCTTTTGGATAGGGATCCTGGCATGCCCGCTTTTTTACGGCGACAACCTGTACTGGGGTTTCATCAACTATTGCACTTCGCTGCCTCTTTTGCTGTTTGCCATCACATCTTGCTTGGCCGTGCTCGAAGAAACTCCCCATCCTCGCTATTTGCGCGAGATCGGGCTGGCACTGTTGATGGTTGCGCTGCAAATAACGCACGAACTGGCATTCGGCTTCCTTGGCTTGGCCATGCTGTTGTCGCTGTTGCTTACTCCCAGTGATTGGCAGCGGCGCATTCGCGTCGTGGCAGCCGCAATCCCTTCCGCAACAGTCTTCTCCATTTGGTGGATCGGTCGATTGGCAGCCCGGCCGGAACCGGGAAGCCCTGGGCCTTGGCAAGGATGGGGAAAGGTTTTCTCCTGGGAATCTTTTGATTTCTTCTTCACCCCCCTTCAAAATCTTCGCCGTTTGAGAGAAATGTTAGCCAACGGATTTTTCGATCAAAGCGACCAACGCATAGTAATGCGCATGGCAGTGCTCGCCTTGGTGACGCTCATTCTTGGATTAGCGTACCGAAAAAAAGAGATTCGGTCGTGGCGAGTGTTCGCGAGGGGCCCGCTGCTAGCATTGATCGCCTTGTCGCTTTATCTCTTTCTGCCCTTTCACATCAGCGGTTTCGTTGCGATCATCAACACTCGTTTCGCGGTCATCTTTGCACTTCTGGTTATTGCCGCATTGCCTTTTCCCTCCGTGATTTGGGCACAACGAACAGTCGCAATTACAGCGATGGCAATCTGCCTTTGGTACGGTGCAATACTAACGGCCCACTTCCGAAAGTTCGACATGGAAGCCGCTCCGATGAATGACATGATTGCGGCCATGGGCCCCAAACCAAAGATCGTATCGCTGCTCCAGGATCTTACCGGCAAGGTTACCGCGCACGTTTCCTATTTGCATTTTCCATGCTATGCAGCCATTGAGCGAGGTGGAATCACCTCGGCATCCTTCGCGCAGTCCACCCTTTCACCACTCGAGTACAAAATCCCTATACCGCCATGCTTTTCGCATTTCAATCCCCATCAGTTCGACTACAACGCCCATGGGCGGTACTATGACTATTATCTCGTGCATGGCCAAATGACGCCCCATGCCATCTTCCGTGAATTTGAAAACGAAGTGCGTCTCATTGCCCAATCTGGGGATTTCACACTCTACACCCGTCGCCCACCGGAAACGCAATCCCCGGAATCCGCGTGTCTCTCCTCGGCGAATAGTTTTTCGCGATAGCCCAAGGATTGCATAACCATCACCATATCCTTGCCGCGCGGCGAAATCCGCCTGATTCGTTCATTTCTTGCGGCTGCCATAAGCTTTTACCTTATAGCAGCTTGTGAAAAATGCTTGACAAAGGCCACCGTACTGATATAATCGGATTCGTAAAGAATATATTCTTTTGCCATCCCGCTATAATTCGGTGCTCCATGAAGCAAACGCAACGGGAATTTGCCTACAGGCACATTCGCGGCAAGTTGGCCGAGGGAACGATCTCGGCCGGCCAACGTCTTTCGCCCGCGGCGTTGGCACGTGAAATCGGCGTTAGCCATATCCCGGTGCGTGAAGCCATTAGTCAACTGCAAAGCGAGGGGCTTGTCGTTCATCTGGCGCATCGCGGCGCTTTTGTCAAAGGCGCCGATCGGCAGGATCTCGTTGATCTGATCGAGATGCGAACGCTTTTAGAGTGTCATGCCGCTGCACAGGCCGCGGAACGCATCGGCCCGTCGCAGCTATGTGAACTCGATGACCGTTGGAACGCTCTGCGTCAAACGGCCGAGGCATTCAATGTTCCGCCGGGCACCGATTTGTGCCAAGCGATTCAAGACTGGCTTCTGGCCGACCTTCCTTTCCACATGGTGTTGTTGCAGGCCGCTGGAAATCGCCGCTTGATCCGCGTGATTGAAGAAACGCGTATGATGATCCAGATGTTCGGATATCGCACCGATAGTCCGGCAGCCTGGGCCGATCCCGCGGCCTTTGGCAAAAAAAACCTCCAGCTACACGAGAACATTTATGAAGCGGTGCGGCGCCGCGACGCCAAAGCGGCTCGGCGCGCCATGGCGGTTCACATGCGTATCGCCGGCAAGAATATGCTGGCTCGGTTCGACTGGTTGCAGCGTCAGTCGGACTTATCCAGTCCCCAGGCCGGCGATTTCCCCGATATGGTCCGCGATCTGGTGCGCAATATCCAGCAACGTAGTTTGACGGACAACGGATTCGACCACAACAAACAGCCTTGATTCGGGGGGGGGGGGGGGGGGGG
>CAYWGR010000067.1:0-27128 GCA_964458015.1 uncultured Planctomycetaceae bacterium | reverse complement strand
AATTACCAAGATCAATTTTTCCCGAAAATCACCAGGTTTTTAGCAGTCCACCCCCAGCCCCTCTCCCGCTTGCGGGAGAGGGGAGGTTTCGGCGAGAACTCCTACACTTCCGCCGTCTGCACTTCCGCCTGGCCATCCGACGAGGGCTTCTTCTCCGTCACGCCGAAGTTCGCCAGAGTTTCGGGAATCTCGATGCCGCCGATGTCTTTCATCACTTGCATCATCGGGGGCAACGTCCGGGCCATGTTGTGCAGCCAATTCGATGTGGCGCTCGCACCGTTGGCGCCGCCGCCTTCCCAAACCACGACCTTATCGAACTTGATGTTCGAGATCGCCTTGGCCGAGGCGTCGACCAAATTGTCGAAGTGTTCGAGCATGAGCATCTTGAAAGCCTGCTCCGATCCGCCGCAAGCGTCGATGATCCGCTGCAAACCTTCGCCCTTTTTGGCCAAGATTTCGTACTGGCCGCGGGCTTCAGCTTCCAATTTGGCAAAAATGGCGGCCGCTTCGCCTTCGGCCTCGATGCGGCGCTTGGCCGCTTCGGCCGCGGCGTCCACTTCGATCCGAGCCCGTTCGGCCTTGGCCGGAGCTTCCAACGCGGCGCGGCGCTCGGCCTCGATCCGTTGCGCCTCGGCCAATGCGGCCTTGGCCCGGGCCAAGTGCTCGGCTTCCATAACCGCAGCCTCGGCCTGCACCTTGCGCGATTCGCCCACCTGATAGGCCTCGGCCTTTTTGACCTGCAACGTAGCCTGCGACGCAGCGATGTCGGCCTTCGACAGGTTTTCACCCTCGACGGCCGTGGCGTCGGCCTGGGCCAGCTTGATACGCATGTCGCGCTCGGCGGCCTTCACCTCGGCATCGCGTTGGAACGCGGCCGTCTGCTCGCCGATCTTCTGCTCTTTTTCAAGCTCGGCCACTCGCACCGCCTGCTCGCGCATCGCGTCGCGCGTGCCGATCTCGCGCACCTTGTGGGCATTGGCCACACTGACCGACTTCTCGCGTTCGGCCTCGGCCACGCGAACCTCGCCCATCCGCTCGTTGTCGGCTACGTCGCCGCGAGCTTTTTGAATCGCCTGCGAGGCCGCCTTCTGACCGATCGCTTCGATATAGCCCGACTCATCGGTGATGTCGGTGATATTGACGTTGATCAACACCAGACCGATCTTGCGCAACTCGGGCTCGAGCGAATTTTGCACGGCCTCCAAAAACTTATCGCGGTCGCGGTTGATATCTTCGATCTGCATCGAAGCGATCACCTGGCGTAACTGGCCGAAAATCATATCTTCGGCCTGCTTGGCGATTTGCATCCGGTTAAGGCCCAGCAAACGGATGGCGGCATTTTGCATCTGCTCGGGCGTCGTGCCCACGGCCACCGTAAACACGCTAGGCACGTTCACGCGGATGTTTTCCATCGACAACGCCCCGCGCAGCGGAATTTCGATCTGCATCGGTTCCAAGCTGAGCCAGGCGTAGTCTTGGATCAAGGGATAAACGAACTTGGCGCCGCCGTGGATGCATGTGGCCGATTCATGCTTTGCTCCTGCCTTACCAAAGATCACCAGCACGCGGTTGCTAGGGCATCGCTGGTATTGCTTGACCAAGAGAAGAAAGAAGCTGAACAGCACCACCACAATCAACACGACAATTATGGCCAGCCAAGCTTCCGATTCCCCAACAGGCTTGGGCTGTGCGAACAAAAGCGAGCGAATCATAGCCGTTTTTCCCTTTCGAGTTGTAGGCAGCGATAGTAGATATCTCAATAACCGAGAGCTTACAGCTCCCGAAAAGTGTGAAAATTACACATCCATTCCGGGAGCTGTTAGCTCCCGGCTATTTTCTTGTTCTTTACAGAACGTTCTTATTCTTTGCGGAATTTTCTTGTTCTTTGCGGAACATTATTCCGCCTGAACCTCAAGCGTCGTCGGATTGACGATCTTGGTCACCACGACCTTCGCCCCGGTCGGCAGTTCCGGCCCGGTGGTGATGGCCAGGTATTCCATCGTTCGATTTTGGAGATTGAGCTGGATCTTTCCGCTGCCGGCGCCGGCGGCCGGAACGCGGAGATAAACCAAGCCGTGTTCACCAACCGCACGTTGGATACGCACGGTGCCCTCGGCATAGAGCTCGCGCAGTCCTCGCATCATCCAATACACGGCGGTCATGGCGATCCCGCCGGCAACGATGGCGATGAACAACGTATGGCCGGTCGAAGCGCCGGCGGATTGCGCCGCCAGACCGGCGAGTCCGAAAAATGCCATCGCTGCAACGACCGTGCGAAACGATAAGATTCGGAAAAAGTTGATCGCATCATGATGCACCCCGGCATCGTCGGCCGAACCGTCATGCACGCCGCCCCCGGTGTCGCCGTGAAAATCGCCGCCGAAGTCGTGCCCAATGTCGTGCGGCACGTCAACGTCGAACACATGGCCCCCCAGCCCGACTAAGGCCAGCAGAAATTGCACAACCAACACGGTGCCGCCTGCCGCCGCGCAGAAAATGAAAATGCCCTGCATATCTTCACACCCCCCCTACAGAAATGGGGAACGAATAGGATTCTGTCATGATGGGCGAAATAGACCCAAAAGTCAATTGCCGCACCCCCACCTCTAAGTATGTCATAAATAGGGGTGTGTCGTTGCCTTCCTGAGAAAATAATTCGCTGGAAGGGGGCATTTCTTGGAAAATTATCGGGGGGGTATTCACGATTCCTTGTTGTTGCGGATAGCGTTCCCCGAAAAACGCTGCTCTTTTTGCTTTACTTTTTTGCGGCTGCATGATAATTTCCAATCTTATGGGGGTTCCATTTCCGCTAGGTCAAGCAAAGCGCCGACCGGAACCCCAAACCGTGTTCCTTGGGCAAAACACTCTTCCTTTCACTTGTGAGGCAGCGGATCATGAAAAAGGTTATGTTGGCCGCGTCAATTCTGTTTGGCGCTGCGCTCTATGCGCATGGCGATTACAACAGTCCCACCGGATGGGACAGTAGTCCGTATTTCACCTACCAAAGCTGGACTTTCTCTTCAAACGCTAATCCCAGCGCGCCCGATACAGGCTACGAGAATCCCTACGGAACTCCTTCGTCTCAGTTCAACGCCGGCACGTGGATGAGCGACCTCTCGTCCCCCTACGGACTCACGGGGCGTCAGGGCGGTTGGCTCATCAGCGGCGCTACGACAAAAGCCCAGGAACCTGCCCTTGCGGTTATCACTATCCCTAATCAGGCGAATGCCGGCTTGACGAAACAAGTCTGGGTCCAAGCAACCCTTTCGACCAATAATTCCACTCTAGAAAAAGATATCTCCCTGAAGATTGAAGGCACGGGCTTCAGCTACTTTTCC
Source organism: uncultured Planctomycetaceae bacterium (assembly GCA_964458015.1). Taxonomy (GTDB): domain Bacteria; phylum Planctomycetota; class Planctomycetia; order Pirellulales; family Thermoguttaceae; genus CAYWGR01. The sequence goes on along the minus strand of CAYWGR010000067.1, from coordinate 23,790 downwards.
GACACCACGGATATCAAAGTACTTGATGCGAGTGTGGGGCTGATCCAAGCGACCATGTTGTTCTCCGTCACCCCGCAACCTGCTTCCGAAAGCATCGTATTGCGAGCCGATCTGGCCAGCGATCAATTCTTGCTATTCGATCGGATCGACGTTGCCAGTATCCCCGAACCGAGTACTTTCGTGCTCCTCGGCGTTGGCCTGTTTAGCTTGCTAGTCTACGCTTGGCGTCGCCGCAGAAGCTGAAGCCGTAAACCACATGTGAATTTCCCAAAAAACCCTGCCGGCCCGTTCCGGTAGGGTTTTTTCATGCGCAGGGGGCGCCTGGAGCCGCAGTGATCCTCTGTGTTACTAACCGCAAAGATCGTGAAGTTTTTTATCACAGTTCAGCGGCCAACAGGAGCGAGTCGGAGCCAATCGAGTGGTAGCTCGTATTGGTTGGCGGTCCTGCCGCCCTGTGGTAAAACAAAGAGAAGATGGTTTAATGGCCGGGCTGATCAGCAAAATGGCGGGCTACGGTTTTCCAATATTCAACAATTGATCGGCCCTGTCGTCTCCATTGCTTAGCTGGCTTTTTCGCCGGCTGGATCTGTTTTTTTCCAGATATCTTCACTTTTCTGTAACGAATTCATGCCTGGCACGTTCTAAGGGTAGAGGGATCACAAGACGGGGAGACAAAGCCCATGGAAACGAGGGATGCCGCGGATAAACATCGTTGGGTCTTGGATGCACTCGACCGATACGAGACGGCCCTGCTGCGGTTCGCCTCGCGGCTGTTGAGCGACGAGGACTCGGCAAGGGATGCCGTCCAACACAGCTTTTTACGTCTCTGCGGCCAGTCGCCCGAAACAATGGGGGCGAGAGTCGGCCCGTGGCTTTTCGCCGTCTGCCGTCATTATGCGATCGATCTGTTGCGGAAGCGTAAGAACATGGCCACGAACAACGAAACGGAAACGGCCGATTGTTGCGATCAGGAGCCCGGCCCTGCCGATGCGGTTGAACAGGCCGAATTGCATCAATGCATCAGCCGGCTCGTCAACCAGTTGGCCATCCCCCAGCGCGAGGCCGTCTCGCTCTGGTCCGAGGGTTTCAGCTATCGCCAAATCGCCGAAATGACCCAAGCTACCGAAGGAAACGTGCGGGTTATCGTGCATCGGGCGCTAAAGCAACTCCGGCAGCATCCCGCCATCGAGCGTTTGCTCAACCTTTCCGACGAAATTCAACCCCTGCACATTGCAGTCGGTGAAAGCGAGGGACGATCATGAACGAAAATCACAAAACCCCGGAAGCCCACGAAATCCACGAAGCCCAACTCACCGCCTACGCACTCGGCCAGTTGAATGCCAAGGAACGCGAAGCGGCCGAAGCGGTTTTGGCCCGCTCGGACAAGGCACGACAGTTTGTCGAGGAAACCAAGTCCTTGGCCGCCCACATCAAAGAAGCCTATCAGCAATCGCCCGCACCCCAAGCGTCGCCCTCGCTCCGTAATGTTATCGAAAAACAACTCCAAGCACTCGCCAAGCCCGAGCCGGCAACCCCAAGCACATTATCGTCGCGTCAACACAGCTGGCTTCGCCGACATTGGAAAGGATGCGCTATCGGCGGAACCTGCGCGTGTCTGTTACTTGCCTTATTGATTCCGGCTCACATTGCAGAGCGATCCATCGCGAAACCTAGTTCAGTGGCAAGGACCATGCGCGATGATGTAATTTTCTTCCAAAACAAGGCCGGTGCTAACTCATCACCGCAATCTAGGATAAAGTCAATCAAAGTACAGGACCAGGATGATTCTTGGGCTGAGGAGCAAAATACTCTCGATGATCCAACGGAACTCAAGGGAGATGCTTACCGTGTACCGATGGAATCCAGGAAGCCGCCGGAATTGCCACGCGATATCGCACTACATTCTCGTGTGGGCGGTGACGGCAGAAGTGGCATGAGAGGCGTAGAGGAATCCATGGGATACCAACACCCCTTTGCAACAGGAAGCCACCCTGTTAACGCTGGTGATTACGCACAGAAGCGTGCAAAGATAATGCAAGACGATTCGGTCATATTGGGACATCAGTTTACACGGGATAGCGAAATTGCGGAAGGACCATCCCCCTCCGCCCCCGGCACCGAGCAATACGCCCAAACCATCGAAAATCATTTCCGCTCTGTCGCCCGCCATCCGCTTTCGACGTTCTCGATCGATGTCGACACCGCATCCTATGCCAACGTGCGGCGATTTCTGATGACCGAGGGCCGCTTGCCGCCGCCCGACGCCGTGCGCATCGAGGAAATGATCAACTATTTCACCTACCATTACTCGCCGCCTTCAGGCCACACGCCGTTCTCGGTCCAGATGGAAGCGGCCGCATGTCCCTGGCAGCCTGAGCATCGGCTGGTCCGCATCGGGCTCAAAGGCCGCGAAATCGACCGCCGCGAACGTGGCCCCAGCAATATCGTCTTCCTGCTGGACGTCTCCGGCTCGATGAACGATCCCTACAAGCTGCCCTTGGTAAAACAGGCCATGCGGATGCTGGTCGATCAGCTTCAGGAAAACGATCACGTGGCCATCGTCACCTATGCCAATGGCACCGCCGTTCCGCTGCCCTCCGCCCGCGGATCCGAGCGTAACCGCATCATGGCCGCTATCGAAGCCTTGCAGGCCAACGGCAGCACCTACGGCAGCGCAGGCATCGAGTTGGCCTACCAACAAGCCCAGGAAAACTTCGTCGAAGGCGGCATCAACCGCATCCTCCTTTGCACCGACGGCGACCTGAACGTCGGCATCACCAACGACGATGACCTCACACGGTTGATCAAACAAAAGGCCAAAAGCGGCGTCTTTCTCACGGTGCTCGGCTTCGGCACGGGCAATCTGAAAGACGGCAAGCTCGAAAAACTGGCCGACAACGGCAATGGCATCTATGCCTACATCGACGGCCTGCGGGAAGCCCGCCGCGTGCTGGTCGAGCAGATGACCGGCAGCCTGGTCACGATCGCCAAGGATGTGAAGATCCAAGTGGAATTCAATCCTGCCGAAGTGGCTGCCTATCGCTTGGTCGGCTATGAAAACCGCGTGATGGCCAACCGCGACTTCGACAACGATCGAAAAGACGCCGGCGATATCGGCGCCGGCCACACCGTCACGGCCCTCTATGAGCTAGTGCCGGCTCACGGCAACCATCCGGCAACCGGAGCGAATCGGCCGCTGAAGTATCAGCGCGTGCCGCAAGAAGATTTGAGCGAGCAGGCCCAAAGCGGCGAATTGCTGACCCTTCGGCTTCGCTACAAGGAGCCCGACCAGGACAAAAGCAGCCTGCTAGAGTTCCCGATCACGGACGCCGGCATCGGGTTCGGCCGGGCGTCGGACGATTTCCGGTTTGCTTCGGCCGTCGCGGCCTTTGGAATGATCTTGCGCAATTCGCCGCAGTGCGGCCAAGCCACGTTGGCCGCCGTCGAGGAATATGCTGCCGGCGCCTTGGACAAAGATCCCAACGGCCAGCGTGCCGAGTTCCTCGATCTCGTCCGACGTGCGAAAACCCTCGCCCCCGGTCGGTGAATTCGTTATCCCCCCCACTCGTCCGCTTGCCTGCTGCCACAAGTGGTTGCATGGTTGGATGTTGCGAAAGCTGCAAGGGCGGTTGGTTTTCCTTGCCGTTTGGTCGGGTTTTATTCTTGTTCTGAAGCTCCAACGTGGAAATGTATAGCAGCGGTTGTCGTCTGTAATGTGCGTTCCCAAGCCGGAGCTTGGGAACGAGGTGGAGTGTGTGAGAAGGCTGCATCTTACCGTGGTAGTTGGCCCCTCTCCCTTTGAAGAGAGGTTGGGTGAGGATAACTTTGAACCACCTTCTTACCGCTAGGTAGGCTACTGAAATGCACATGGTCCAAATAGCTGCCTACGTTCTTTTCGTGTTTTTGTTCGCATCCAACAGTCTTGCGAGTGGATATCGAGGTGATATTGGAGATGCCTGGGAGAGGTCCAGCATTGTCGTTATGGGAAAGACCCGTTTGGTGTTTGATCCAAACCAAACGCAGCAACAATGTGCCAAGTATGTCATACACCTTGAAAAGGTATACAAAGGGACGGAAGCAAGGGGAGAAATCGAGTTTCTCGACCCATCCTTTCCTTCGACCGCATCTTTGCCCATTGTCGATGGCTCAAAATACCTAGTTTTTATCCAGGCACGAGCCGATAGGAAACGCGACAATGCCAGCTTGAAGGGACCAGAAAGCATAGACTTCATGCTGACGGGGCTGCGATCATTCAAGGTAGATGATACCAACGCGAAAGATGTTGATGCGGCTGTTACCCTGGTAAAAACCTTTTTTGACGCCAAGTCTCCAGCGGATCGGAAGATACTCCTTTTGGAAAATCTGCCCCGCGAGAATGCCTATGCTCGAGAGTTTGTTATTCGTGAGATTCTTCAAATGAGGATCACGGAAGCGATTCCTCACTTTCGGCAGAAGCTTGCTCAAGCCAAGGACGAAACTGAAAAGATTGACACCGTTGCAACTCTGAGGTGTTTGGGTGATGATGTGCGAGAAACGCTTCTTGCTTGGCTAGGTGAAGAGTCGTACATAAATAAATCTCAGGTTATCGAAGAGTTGATTCGATTAAATGACAAATCTGTAGTTCATAAAATTCGAGAACACATTAACGCCAAGGATGACTATCTAGCTGTGACAGCCAGAGTGGCCCTGCTCAGGCTGGGAGAACCAGATGCCAAGACATTGCTTCTCGACATGCTTGGAAAGAGCAAGGATCCCATCGTCCGTTATAATGCGATCCATGCGATCAATTGGAATTACACTGGTGATTTCACCGACAGAGAAAAAGCCACCCTCCGTGAACTTATTCACGACAAAGATGTAAGCATCGCACGAATCGCCAGTTTCATAGCCGCCAAATGGAATGAACAGGACGTTTTGTGCCACTGACTTTGTCGGTGATTCTATCCACGTTTGGAAGTTCTGACTAAGGAAGTATAGCAACAAGGGTTATCGAAGCGGAGCTTCAGTAATGTGCGTTCCCAAGCCGGAGCTTGGGAACGAGGTGGAAGGAGGTGGCGTGTGATTGCAACTTAACGCACATTCCGGGAGCTGTTAGCTCCCGGCTATCTTCCTATGGGATTCGTTTCTGATAGTCAAGCGGAGCTTCTGTAATGTGCGTTCCCAAGCGGAGCTTGGGAACGAGGTGTAAAGTATGTCAAAACCGTCGATTCGTGCCGACAGCATTAATGCTATCGTGAAACTTGGTGATTACGACAGACTGGAAGCACGGCCGTATTTCGACGATTATGTTTTCCGCATCGATCCTCCGCCACTGGCATGGACGACGATCATAGGCATGGATCTTTTTATCGCGGTCTTCTGTTATGGTTTTCATTGGGTAGCAAAGCACTACATAGCCGAACCAGGTATTGTTTTTCTTTACATTGGGCCTATTGGTATCGGTGTCTGGACTTGTCTGATCATTACCGCTGTATTTTGCTTCTCATCCGGGGGTGTTCCGTGGTTGGTTTATGATAAGGCAACGGGCAGTGTTAAACTCCCGCGAAAAAAGCTTAACTTTGACCGAAAAGAAGTTGTTCGGATCGAGTACATTGCAACCAGACATTATTATTCACCGATTGATCGTGAATCTTATTCGGTTCCACGGAAGTCTTGGAGGCTATATCTGGTTACTTGCCGCAATGGCGTGGAAAAGCATTGGTCCCTGATGCATAATTATCTCTTTGTCAACAAGCCGCTTGACCGCATTCTTATGTCGCTTGTGCACGAGACCGATCTGCCGGTAGTCCAAGTTCACAATTATCAGGACCGGCAACTCCGAGAGACTGTCACGCAGTCGCCTTACACATATGGGATGCCGATTGATGAACCATCAGCTCTGATGCCGCAACCGGCCGTTGTCTACACAAAACCATCGAGCATCGTTCAACCGGAACTGCGATACCGGCAAACGGCCGAGGTGCGGAATCGCGTTTCCAATCGAATTTTGATCGGGCTATTCAGCGTGGGATGGGTAGGCATCAGCATTCTGTTGTTTTGGGGAACATGGGTCTACGAAACTAACCTCGAACGCAGAACAGCCTTGATTGATTGCGGTGAGGCCAAACCACAAACGGTCTGGGTCGATGCCATGCATCGCGAGCATACAAATGATTCCCGGGAATGTCGAATTTCTTTGCGTACAAGCCAAAAAGGCAAACTGTTAAACAGATCGGACGTCAATGTGGACGACCTTAAGGTCGGAAGTCCCTTGACGGCCTACCGATTTGATGATGAATCTGGTGACGGCTACTTGGTTCCTCGCTTTGATTGCAAAGGAATCCACGTATCGCCGTGGTTCTTTTTGATGGCCGGTACGGGGCCTTTGCTCGTGGCCGGCAGTGTTTTTCTGGTCAAAAAACTACGACTGGCCCCAAACCGGGATAGCATGATGGAACACGCATACCGCGACAACAATCCGCTACACGAACATCAAACGAACGAGGTTGATGCGTTCTTGGATCGTATGTAAGGATTACACTAACTACTTCGATAGCTTTTCGATGGCTTCGGCCACGGCGGCGCGGCGGGCGTAGATCGGCGCGGGGTCGGTGGTGAACGAGGTCATAGTGCCGGTGATGTCTTGGGGCACTTCGAGCAACGACTCGAAAGCCTTGATCTGCTCGGGCGTAAGCGACGCCCGATGCTTGGCAACCAGATCGCGGAGCAGCCAGAGATACTCGTAGTCCTCGATCCCTTCGCGGAGCATTTCCCAACGGATGCTGGAGACGGGTGCGTCGAGGATGGGCTTGTCGCCGGAGATGCCGGGCGCGGCAGCGGCGAGCGGCGGATAGACGAAACGTCCGTCGCCGTTGCCCCAGTATTTTTTCTCTTCAGGCTTCGAGCCGGCCACGTAGCCCATCGGATCCTGGTAGGGATTTTGGATGGCGTCTTCGCGCGAAGTCCACCAAGAGGATTCCCAAATGAGAATGCCGGTGATGTTGCGTTGCCAGGTTTGCCACAGCCACACGCGAAGATCCGTGGCCGGATGGTCGATGAACAACGTGCAGAACGGCTCCTTGGGCCCGCAGCAAACGTACCACCAAAGCTGATTGCCTTGGTCACGTTGTTTGTTGGCGGCCTTGTGGTCGTAATTGAAGCTGATCGGGCACCAAATGTCGATGGGGCCGGATAACGGGGCCCCCGGCTCTTCGGTCAACATGGTGCGCAAGCCTGGGGCGTACTTCTTCAGTTTCTCGAAGCCGGCGCGGACAAAAGGATAATCCTTTGGTTCGGGTTCATCGAACCAGTAGATGTAGGCCATGTTGAGCCAGCCTTTTTCGCGCAGATGGCTTTCCAACTGCTTGAGATAACTGGAGAACATAGCCTGATATTGCGGCGTATGTTCGCCGAACTCGCCGATCTTGCCTTCGTTACGACCTTCGTAGGTGCCGCCACCCATGCCTTCGATCGGCAGTTGGAAGTTGGTGATGTGATATTTTTCGATGGCGCGGGTCATGGCGGCGTCGAAGGCCGTGAAATCCACCTCGGCACGCGGCGGATTGGCATCGGAGATGAATTTCACGCGGATTTGGTCCATGGGGGTCGAAATATAGGGGCTGATGCGATGCTCGGCGAAATTTTGCAGATAGGCATCGACCGCGCGGCGTTTGTCGCTTTCGTCTTTCAACTGTTGGTAGCGGAACGGGTTGCCCATCGAAAGGCCGAAGGCGGTTTCGATATGGTTTTGCACCGGCAGAGCGAAATTCCAAACGTGCAGCTTCACCGGCACGTCGGCTACCCAGCCTTCGGCCTTGAGGCGGATCGTGCCCGAATAATCGCCCGCGGGGGCATCGGTCGGCACGTAGACAAGCACCCAGAGCGGTTGATTCTTGCCGGCCGGCAGGTCTAACGGTTTATCGATGGGCGGCAGCGCGTCGGGCCACCAATCGCGCACGCCTGTTTTGTCGGTCGGCGTGTGGACCCAATGGTAATACTCGCGCAACACTCGGATATTTTCCGGCTTGATCGTCGCGCCGTTCGGTCCTTGCAACGGCAAGGCCTCGGCGGTCAACTGTTTTAACTTCTTGGTCGGCCGCACGACGATCTGCACGGCCTCGCGGTCGTTGCGAGCCGCCGACAAGGTTGCGGCCGACGAGCTTTCCTTAGGCAGGGCACGCTTTTGAGAGATCTTCCACGTCGCGTCGCACCACCAAACGTCGGCGTTGCCGGTGACGCCGGCGATTTTTTGGCCGAAGTCTGCGCGGTAATGCTCGGAGAGCGACCAAGGAAGAGTGGCCGAACATGTTTGCTTACTGTTTCCCACCGATAATTGAATATCATACGTGCCACAGCGATCGAGAATCGCATTTACATCGCACGATTGGGATTTTTGAGAAGCCAAGTCCAACGCCGCGCTAAACGTGGACGGTTTGATTTTTTCGCCCGACGAGTTCTTGTTTTCCGCTGGTCGTAGAGTCGCGATTGCCGTGAAGGCGATCTTTTGTTGAGCCGTTCCACGATTCTTTGCGGTTACGCGAAACTTAGGGCACGCCGGATCTTCGGAATCGAGAAGACTGATGGATTCGATGGCCAAGCCTTCCTGGGGTTTTTCGATTTTTGCAAAAACCGTTTGGCCGACGCCTGCCGGCGGCGTGCCGGCTAGATCGGCGGAAAAATCGATTTGATTGACTTGGAAGCCGTCGTCTTTCGATTTGGGCCGTAAACGCACATATAGTTCTTCGGCCGGCAACAGATCGGCGGGCACGTCGGCTTCGGCATGGCCGAGGCCATCGCGTGTGGCGATTTGCCGCCATGATTTGCGATCCCGGCTAACTTCGGCGACACAGCCGCCGCGGCTGTGATAGCTGAGATCGAATGCCACATGCCCCGAGCGGAAGGGATAGCCCGGCAGGCCGAAACGATAGATTACTTCGGCGTTGCCCCAGAAACACCAGCGGTCGGAGTTGAAGCCTGCGGTGGCGCTCACCAAGGTGCGGTGGAAATTGCCGCCCTGGTGGCCCATCCAGCCATTGAAGACATAGCGGCCTTTCTGGATCGATTCGCCGTCGCCCAGCGTTAGAGGGCCGACTGTTTTGTAGACGGGCAGTACGGGCGAGAGACGGACGGCGTCGAATTGTCCCACGCCGTTTTGATGCCATTGGCCAAGACGCAGGCAGTCGTTTTCGACGTTATCGGGCACACGGAAGATCTGGCTGCTCCAAGCCCATTCGGCCGACAGTGGTTGGTCGTTATTCGCGAAATTTGGGCCGGAAATCGCGGAACTGCAACCGCCTGCGTTGCGGGCGCGCATCTCGAACTGATAGACGCCGCCGGGTGTGAAGCGGTAATCGCAGCGCCAGCAGTTGTCGTCGTTGCCGTTGCCAGTTACTTCCAAGATGTTTCGATCCACCCAACGACCCTTGCTGCCGGAGAGCTTCCAATCGGTTGGGTTGCCGTCGCCCTGATGGAACTCGGGGTTTGGAATGGCGGGCGACGGATTATCGCCGCCCTGGGCTGCAGATGTGCAGATGGAGGCTAGAATGGCGAGAATTGCGAGTATTCGAGGCTTAATCCTGATATACATGGCAGAGGTTCCCTTGGGTTACGCGGTAGTTCGTTTTTTTCAGGCTGTGGCGTGAATTTCTGGATGTATTGGGCGTTCCGAAGCCGGAGCTTCGGAACGAGGAGTAAGTAGAATGCTGTTTACGGTTTTTTGTGCGGGGGAATGGTTTGTTGGCCGGCGGTTCCAATTCCGACACCGGGCACAATTGACGCGGCGGTGCCGGCGTCAAAGTTAAAGATAGTATAGCCCTGGGCGCCAAGCTCGCGGGCAAGGTGGATTTGGCCCGCCACGCGATCCGGCGTCATCGCGATGCCCGTGGCGGTGGCGCCGATGCCCGGATAGAGCGGCACGCGCCCCTCGATCAGCTTCAACTGATTGCGGACCAAGGAGGTAAACTCCGCGTCGTTGGTGGTGTAGTCCATCGGGCAAACGAAATCGAGATAACCGGCCTTGATCCAGGCGGGCCAATCCTGGCCGATCGACCGCCGACAATCGGGATATGAGCCGAAAACGGCGGCGGAAATTTTGATGTCAGGTCGGATTTTCCGTGCCTCACGGCTTACGGCCTCGACCAGGGCGGTGATCTGTCGGCATCGCCAATCGATGTATTCGTCTTTGCGATTGCCCGAGAAACAATCTTTCGGCCAGTTTCCCACACGCTGTTTGCTGTCGGCCTCGAATCGTTCTCGACACCCGTCGCAGTAACAGAATTCATGCCAGGGATAGCGGATGTAGTCGAAGTGGAGTCCATCGACGGGATATTTGCGTGCGACCTCCAACATGCTGTCTAATTCCAGCTTGCGATTTGCGGGATGCGAGGGGCAAAGCCAGTCGGAAGGTTCGCCCTTGACCGTGACTTGCGTTCGGCCCTCGCGGCGCATGCGGTCGATGAATTCCTTCGAGGCCGTGCAGAGATTGAAGTTGACTTTCCAGACGTGAACTTCGAGCCCGTGCCGTTTGGCCGCCGCACAGCATTGCTCGATCTGGTCGCCATGCTTTTTGAACGTGTCGCTGCGCGGCAGCACGTCGCTGGCATAGTGAGCAAGACCGCCCCAGAGCATGTTGGGCAGTATCATGTTGAACCCGTTGTCGGCCAACAGTTTGGCCGAGCGATCCCAATCGCCGGGGAAAGCGCCCGTGCCGGAATGATTCCAGACGGCGCGGCCTTCGCGTTTCGATTTGGGAATCTCGGCAATGGCCACGTGGAGATATGCTTTCGCCAGGAGTTGATGCGATTCGTGGGCCGAGGCGATGGCTTCGACATAGGACGCTTGCGAAAATTGTTTGCGGGTTTCTTCCCACTTTTTTAGACCGCGAGACGCAGTAGTGCTTACAGCTTTGTTGGGAACCGCATCGTTGTAGTAATGGAGAACTTCTTCGATTTTCGTGCAATGCCCTATCTGCCAGACTTGATCCAAGGTGGTTTGTGCCATCTGTTTCCAAAGCGACGGAACGAGCTGCCCCATAATGGCAGCTAGAAGTTGTTGCTTGGCTTGGGGGTCATCGGCAAGCAGAATATGGCTGAAAAACGCACCGCGGTCGCTCAGCAGCACGGCCGGCTGATCGGTAGCCTTGCCGGCATCGTCAAACCAACGGCCAATCACGCGGGCATTGTGGCCGGTCGGTTCGGCCGTAGTGATGTTCCAGGAATTTTGACGTGCGGACTTCGGCAGCCCTTGGACATCGGCGGCGTCGAACCGCATCTCGGCAAAATTTCCTTCGCGTTTTTGCCGCACATATTGCGTTTGGCCGAAGCCCAAGGCGTCGCCAAGTTTGGAAGGCAACAGATAGCACACGACGAGCTTGCCGCCGTCGTTGATGAACTGGGTCAAGCTGTCGATCGTCTCTTTGTTCAGCGTCGGATTATAGGCAAGGATCGCTGCGCGGCGCTTGCCGAGCGATCCCGCGGCAACGGCATCTTCGTCGAGCGTGTCGGTCGGAATGCCTAGCTCGTCGAAGATGGTCGCTAGGTTTTTGGCCATGTCGTGGGCCGTTTGCAGTTCGTTATTCTTAGTGGTGGCCGTTTTGCCTGGAATCACTAACGCTACATCCCGCGAGACGGCAGCCAATCGGTAGAACTGAATTGCCGAGTCCTTGATGTTCTTATTTTCAGAGCGCCAAACGGCAAGCCGGATGCCGTCGATGTGGTTCCAGCCCGCCGGAGAGCCTTCGATGCGGAAATCGGATTTCGCGAAATGCACGGTTTGTCGGCCCTTGCCCTTGAAGGACGCTCCGGCACTGTACCAGCCGTTGCCGCTGCGAAAATAGAGCGAGAGATAGCCGACATTGTGTGGATCATCGACGGCCGTTTCGAGCAGGAAGCTGCCCGGCACGTTCAGGTCGAGCTGTGCTTTGCGATCGACGACGACTCGATGTTGTTTTGTTTGCGAGGCAAACGGCGCATCGAGCTGCATTACAGGCCGATTGTTTTTCTGGATGACTTGAACGGGTGCGGCGCCTTCGCTAGCGGACCAAGCGGCTTGGGCTGCCGGCGCGTCGGCATAACGAAATTCGTCTAAAACCTGTTCGCTACCTAGCAGCGAGGTTAGCAAAACCAGAGAAAGGCAGTGCATCGGCAAGGTTCCTTGGCAAAAGCTCGCGCGTCGTGGCGGGGGAATACGGGGGCATTGGAGGGATTTTTTACATTATCCCCTTGCGGCGAGCGATTCGCAAGACGGTCCGAGAAGCGGGGGGCACAATGAGAAACGGGGTGTCCATGCCGGCGCTATGCAACTGCTCATGAACACGGCGAGCAAGCTCGCCCGCTTCACAAGTTATTGACCAATAGGTAAATACTGCGTCGGGCAACAATAAAGCTGCGTCGGACGGCGATAAAGCTGCGTCGGACGTCAGTAAAGACCCATTGGTCCCCCGGCACCCTGTATGACATTCCGAATGCAATCCCAGAACCCTTCCACTAAGGGGTGCGTTTCTTCTATTGCCAAAAAATCCCTTTGGAAACAGCCTGAATCGACCAAGTATGGCACTGTAGGCATGTTGGGCAACATATTTTTGCACAATGTTAAGATATTTAGACTTTACCGGTTATAGCGACTTTGCCGATTACAGAAAGGAAAGCGGTTTACCCAGGGGGTATTTATGGCAAATACACTTCGCGGCAGTCTAAATCTTCTGGTAATTGGCCTGCTGGTTTTGTCCAGCGGTTGCACGAGTTTACGTGACTATGTCCACAACGGGTTCAAGGTAGGACCAAATTATTGTCCTCCCGATTCGCCGGTTGCTGAACATTGGATCGAATCGACCGATCTGGCCGTTGCCAAAGATCCCGGTTCCCTGAGTCATTGGTGGGCGGCCTTCAACGATCCCACGCTCGACGGGCTCGTTACGCAGGCCTACCGTCAAAATCTGACGTTGAAGCAAGCTGGATTCCGCATTCTGCAGGCCCGGGCCAAGGCAGGCATCGCCTTGGGAGAGATATTTCCGCAAACGCAAGTGGCCAGGGGCGCGTATACACGAGCCGGTGATGGGGCTTTGGGATTCTCGGATACGTGGAACTTCGGTTTCAGTTTGAATTGGGAACTGGACTTTTGGGGCCGATTCCGTCGTGCAGTGACGGCAGCCGATGCCAATCTGGACGCTTCGATGGCCTCCTACGACGGCGTGTTAGTCACGCTGATAGCCGACGTGGCGAGATCCTACGTTCAGGTTCGCACCGACCAAGAGCGTATCCGATTGCTCAAGTCGGCCGTGAAATTGCAACAGGGCGTTTTGAATTATATCGAAAATCGCTATGCGGCCGGCTACAAGCAGACCGAGTTGGACTTGGACCAAGCCATCAGCAATGTGAAGCAGAACGAAGCCTCGATCATGCTGTTAGAGATCGACAAGCGGCAGGCGGAAGATCAATTGTGCACGCTGATGGGGATGCCTACCGAAGACTTGAGCAAGATTTTGGGTGATGCACCGATACCGACGGCCCCGCCGCAGATTGCGATCGGCATTCCGGCCGATTTATTGCGTCGGCGTCCGGACATTCGCCGGGCGGAGCGATTGGCCGCTTCGCAAGCCGAGCAAATCGGCATTGCGCAGGCCGCGTTGTATCCGGCGTTGTCCATCAACGGCACGTTGGGCTATGCGGCCGAAAGTTTTTCGGACTTGTTCCGAAGCGATTCGTTCAACGGCACCGTAGGCCCTTCGTTCAACTGGAATGTGTTGAACTACGGCCGCATCGTCAACAATGTGCGTTACAACGAAGCTTACTTCCAGGAACTCGTGGCCGCGTATCAAAACACCGTTTTGTCGGCGAATCAGGAAGTCGAAGACGGACTGGCGACGTTTTTGCGGTCGCACCGTCGGACGGCGCTTTTGGAGGAAAGCGTAACGGCCGCGCGGAAAGCCGTGAAAATCGTCATTCTCCAATACGAGAAGGGCGCGGTTGACTTCAACCGATATGCAACGATTGAGCAGAATTTGGTGACGCAACAGGACAGCTACGCACAGGCGAAAGGCCAGATCGCTCAAGGGTTGGTGTCGGTTTACCGTGCATTGGGCGGCGGATGGGAACTGCGTTCCGAAGAAACGGGGCAGGAGGCAGCGCCGGCGGCGGGAGTCGGTCCGGCGTCTCCAGCGGCTTCGCCCGAAACCGAGGAAATTCCCGTCCCCGAGCCTACGACTCCGAAACCGGAGAAAAACTCCAAGGCCGAGGAACCTCAAAAAGACAACGAGAAAGCCCCCGAGCCGAATCCGATGAATTCGGCGGATACGGATGCCTCGGATGCCCCGAAAGCGCCCCAACCGACGCCATTGCCTCCGCTGGTGGAAAACCAGCCCGAATCGGAGGCGAAGCCCGACGCCAAGCCTTGACCGCTCCTGATGCTTCACATATATTAACAATATAGTGAAGTTAAATATCGGGACGGGTGAGGCATGGGACGGAAAAATTGCGCGGAGTTGCGGGAACAGGCAAAGGCGATTGCCTTGCTGTTGCCCGCTCTGATGCGGCAGTTTGGGACAGGCAAGCGAGACCCCGCGGTGGAGCTGCCTCTTGCACAATTGCGCGTATGCCGCATTCTTTCCGAGGAGGCAAAATCTCTCTCCTCACTGGGACGCGAACTCGGCGTTTCGCAAAGCGCCATGACGCAACTCGCCGATCGTCTGGAATGCGCCGGCTTGGTCCAGCGTGTTGCCAAGAAGGACGACCGCCGCATTAGGCGCCTCCAGTTGACTCGCCGCGGCAAGGCGATGCTGCGGGTTCATGATGAAGCGCGCGCCGGTCAAATACTGTCCGTGCTTGGATATCTCACGCCCAAAGTCAGAAAAGAAGTCTTGACATCCTTGCAGGCATTGATGCGGGCTTGCAGCGCAGCGCGCGAGCGCACGGGACGGCTTCCAAAACGCATTTGTTCCCATTCGGGGTCCGAGGCGAAGGCATGAAAACGATACTGGCGATACTTGTGGTCCTGGGCGCGGCGGCGGCGGCCGTGTTCTACTTTACGACACGTCTGACCGCTGATTCCGTCGTGGTCTTTCGGACCGCGACGATCCAGCGGGGCGATTTGCTTCCGACGATCAGCGCCACGGGAACCGTCGAGCCGGAAGAGGTGGTCGATGTAGGCGCTCAAGTGGCCGGCAAGATCGATTCATTCGGCCGCGATCCCGCGGATCCCGCCAAGTTGATCGATTACGGATCGGTAGTTCACAAGGACACCGTTTTAGCCAATATCGACCCCACGATCTACAAGGCCCAGGTAGATCAATCCCAGGCCTCCCTGCGACGCGCGCGAGCCGATCTTGAGCAATTGAAGGCCAAGCGAGCCCAAACCGAGCAAGAGTGGCTCAGGGCGAAAAGTTTGTTGCCCAACAAAGCTATCTCGGACACCGACTACGATTTGGCTTTGGCAAACTACAAAGTAGCGGATGCCAACGTAACCGTCGGGGAGGCGGCCATCGAGCAAAGCGAAGCTGCCTTGCGCTTGGCGAAAACGAATCTTGATTACACGATCATCAAGTCACCCGTCGAGGGCGTGATCATTGCCCGCCGCGTCAATATCGGCCAAACGGTCGTGTCGAGCCTCTCGGCGCCCAGTTTGTTTTTGATTGCGAAAGATTTGCGGCGCATCCAGGTTTGGGCATCCGTGAACGAGGCCGACATCGGCCGGATCCATCTCAACATGCCGGTGCGATTCACCGTGGACACCTATCCCGGCGAGACGTTCCGGGGCAAGGTCATTCAAATCCGCTTGAATGCGGCGATGACGCAAAACGTCGTGACATACACGGTCGTGGTGGTGACGGACAATCTCGACGGCCGGCTATTGCCTTACTTGACGGCAAATCTCCAATTCGAAGTCGAGAATCACGCCAATGTTTTACTGGTTCCCAACACGGCATTGCGTTGGAAGCCGCGCACCCAACTCATAGATCCGCAAGTGCGTGGGGCTTATTTGGCGGCGGCAGCGGCCGATAAAGCCGGCCGGCAGCGAACGGACGCCGCGGGTAAAAAACCAACCGATGGCGCGAAAGCAGGCGAAACGGCAAAAGCCCGCAACGATTCGGGACGAGTTTGGGTTGAAAGCAATGGGTATGTCCGGCCCTTGTCTGTTACCATTGGCGCGAGCGACGGCACGCTAACCGAGATCAGCGGCGAGGGATTGAAAGAAGGCATGAAAGTCGTGATCGGAGAGGAAGACAAAAATCTATTGATCGACACCACGGGTGAGACGACCAACCCCTTCGCCCCCAAACTGTTCAATAGAAAGAAATAAGCGAGTCAGCCATTCGCGCGATGCAGTTGCCTGCCGTGAATCCTCGGATGCGTCTACAAAGATTTTGTCCGGCTTTGGAATGACTTGTGGAAGATATTGGAAAAGCCCGTTGTGCGGAGCCGTGTATGGAGTTGATCCGACTCGAAAACATCCATAAGACATATCACCTGGGCGAGGTTGATGTCCCGGTGTTGCGCGGCATTTCGCTTTCGATTGCCCAGGGCGAACTGGTTGCGCTGATGGGAGCTTCGGGTTCCGGCAAAACCACCTTGATGAACATTTTAGGCTGCCTGGATCATCCCACCTCGGGCAAGTATTGGCTCGACGGGCAGGAGATGAGCGGTCTGACGTCGAACCAGCGAGCGCTCGTGCGAACGGAGAAGCTGGGCTTTGTTTTTCAGAGTTTCAATCTTTTGCCGCGCACCACGGCATTGCAAAACGTCGTGATGCCGCTGGATTATGCCTTGCAGCGTCCCGCGGCGGCCGAGGCCGCGGAGTTGGCACGCACCTTGCTTACTCGCGTGGGGCTGGCTGATCGGATCGACCATGAGCCTTCGCAGATGTCGGGCGGGCAGCAGCAGCGCGTGGCCATCGGGCGCGCATTGGTCAATCGACCGATGCTGGTTTTGGCCGACGAACCGACCGGCAACCTCGATTCGCATACCAGCATCGAGATCTTGCGGATGTTTCAACAACTCAATGCCGAGGGCATCACCGTCGTGCTGGTGACGCATGATCCCAAGGTGGCTGCTTATGCCCATCGTGTGATTACCATTGCCGACGGTTTGGTTGAACGCGACGAGACTTCGGCGGAGCACACGAATGCCTCGATGGATGCTTCCGGTTCTCCTGAGCCTGAGCGGAATGCCGAACAGGAGACAATAAAAGCGTCTCCCGCGAAATTGCCCTCACCGCATCGGTGTCGGCTGCCTTCGCTCATGCCGCACATGTTTCGGACGGCGATGGACTCACTGCGACGCAACAAAATGCGATCAGCGCTGTCGGCCTTGGGTGTGATTATCGCCGTGGGGGCGGTCATTGCCATGACCGAGATCGGCGAAGGGTCGAAGTTGGCGATTCAACGAACGATTGCCAGCATGGGCGCGAACATGATTATTGTGTTGCCCGGCGCGGCCTTGAGCGGCGGCGTCAGCTTTGGTGCGGGAAGCACACAGACGCTTACGCCCGAGGATCTGGAGGAAATCGTCCGGCAGTGTCCGGCCGTCAGCGATGCGGCCCCTGTTGTGCGAACGCGCGCCCAGGTGGTTTTCGGCAATCGTAACTGGAACACCAACCAAATCATCGGCACGTCGCCATCCTACCTGGCGGTTCGCGATTGGGAGACTCTCGAAGAGGGCAATGTCTTTACGGAAAACGACGTGCGAAGCCGCAGCAAGGTCTGTCTGGTCGGTATGACCTTGAAACGCGATTTGTTCCAAGGCGAGTCGCCCGTGGGCAAGGACATTCGCATTCAAAACGTTTCGTTCCGAGTGATCGGCGTTCTCAGCGGCAAGGGCGCCAACATGGTGGGCGCCGACCAGGACGACATCGTCGTGGCCCCATGGACGACGATCAAATTCCTTGTCAGCGGCGTTTCGACCAATGCCGTGCAAACCACGAGTGCGGCGAGTTCGATCGACAAGGTGAACAACTTAAGCGATCTCTATCCCGGCTCGACTGCATTGTATCCGGCCATTTCCACCTCCGAGGCAGCCAACACTCCGCAGCCGATCCGCTTCGTTACCGTGGATCAGATCATGGCCAAGGCGGTCGGCTCCGCGCAAATCCAACAAGCGATGGATGAGATTACCGACTTGCTTCGCGAACGGCATCACATCCGGCCCGGCGAAGAAGACGACTTCAATCTTCGCGACATGACCGAATTGACGAAAACCATCCAGGCTACCTCGGAATTGGTCAGCACGCTGTTGCTGGTCGTGGCGGGTATTTCGTTGGTCGTCGGCGGCGTGGGCATTATGAACATCATGCTGGTTTCCGTGACGGAACGAACGCGGGAGATTGGTTTGCGTATGGCTGTCGGCGCTCGCAGCCATCATATTCTGCGTCAGTTTCTCGTCGAGGCAGTGGGATTGTGCCTGGTGGGCGGCGCGATTGGCATCCTTTGGGGCCGCTCCTTGTCATTTCTGGTATGGTACGTGAAACGCTGGCCCACCGAGATGTCGATCCCCGCGATTTTAACGGCCGTGGCCGTTTCGGCGGGCGTTGGCGTGGTTTTCGGTTTTTATCCTGCCTGGAAGGCCTCGCGGCTCGATCCGATCGAAGCATTGCGGTACGAGTGATTTTTGTGGTATATTTGGAAACGTTGTAAGTTCTCCAAATCCCCCCTCGTAATCCCCCCACCTTTACAGGAGAGAATCCAATGTCTCGATGCCGTTGTTGGACCGTGTTGGGTGCATGGCTTGTTTTGACCGCCGTGGCGACGGCCGCCCCGATGAAGGCGTTGATCGTCGATGGCCAAAACGCCCACAACTGGAAAGAAACCACGCCGATCTTGAAGACGCTGCTTGAAGAGACAGGCATGTTCACGGTGGATGTGGCCACTTCTCCGGCGCCGAAGGCGGATATGAGCGGTTTCAAACCGGATTTCGCCGCTTACAAGCTAGTGGTGTTGAACTATCAGGGCGACGCTTGGCCCGAAGCGACCCAAAAGGCGTTTGTTGATTACGTGGCCAACGGTGGCGGCGTGGTTGTCTTTCATTTTGCTTGCGCCGCGTTTCTCGAGTGGAAAGAGTACAACAAAATCATCGGCGTCGGCGGCTGGGGCGGACGCAATGAAAAATCGGGCCGATACCTTTGCTGGCGCGACGGCAAGATCGTCTGTGAAGTAGGTCCGGCGGGCCCGTCCGGGTTCCATGGTCCTCAGCAGGAATTCAAAGTTGAAGTGCGCGATGCCGAGCATCCGATCACCAAGGGTCTGCCCAAGGCGTTCAAGCAGCCGGCCGACGAATTGTATTGCCGTTTACGCGGCCCGGCCGAAAACGTCACGGTTTTGGCCACGGCCTTCGCGCCGAAGGACAAGGGCGGCACGGATGAGAACGAGCCGATGCTGTTCACGGTCAAGTACGGCAAGGGCCGCGTGTTCGCCAACATGCTCGGCCATGCGGGCTCGCATCTGCACAGCGTAGCCTTTATCGCCACGTTCCAACGCGGCGCGGAATGGGCGGCCACGGGCAAAGTGACCCAAAAAGTGCCTGCCGATTTCCCCGGCCCCGATGAAGCCAGCATCCGCAAGTAGTTTTTCCTAGGGACAACCGAGCGCCATGCCCACGCTGGTTGTGGGCATGGTGCTTTTGCCGTGGGAACCCTCGGCCGGATTTGCGATTACGTTCCGAAGCCGGAGCTTCGGAACGAGATGTTCACAACACATTACAAGATATTCGCAACACCTTTCATTTGATTCCATTGCACGACTATCCCTCCGTCTTTCCGAAAGGATCTACCATGATTCGCCATTGCTTCCGGGCTTCAGTTTCCGTTTTCACGTTGGCGTTGAGTTTTCTGGCTTATGCATCGCAAGCATCTGCCGCCGATCCGTGGGTCGTCTACGACGGCTTCGACGGTCCCGGCAAGGGCAAGCATATCGTTTTGGTTTCGGGCGACGAAGAATATCGCTCGGAACAAACGCTTCCACAGTTGGGCAAAATCTTGGCGAAACATCATGGATTCAAATGCACGGTGTTGTTCGCCATTGATCCGGCCACGGGAGCGATCAATCCGAAAAACGTGAATAATATCCCCGGCCTGGAAGCTCTGAAAACCGCCGACCTGATGATTATCATGACGCGGTTCCGCGATCTGCCCGCCGATCAGATGCGTTATGTTGACGAATACATCAAGGCAGGCAAGCCGGTCATCGGCATTCGCACCGCTACCCATGCTTTCAACATTCCCGAGGGAAAGACCTACGCCAAATACAGTTGGTTGAGCAAGGAAAAGGGCTGGGAAGGCGGATTTGGTCGCCAAGTGCTCGGCGAAACGTGGGTCAGCCATCACGGCAACCACGGCCACGAAAGCACGCGCGGCCTGATCGCCAAAGACGCGGAAAGCAGCCCGATCGTTCGCGGCTGCGAAGACATTTGGGTTCCGACCGATGTTTACACCGTGCGGCTGCCGTTGCCCGGCGATAGCAAGCCGATCATCTTGGGCCAAGTTTTAACCGGCATGAAACCGACCGATAAAGGCGTCGAGGGGCCGAAGAACAGCCCCATGCTGCCCGTGGCTTGGACAAAGACCTACAAGGGCGATCAAGGCCAAACCGGTCGCGTGTTTGCCACCACGATGGGATCGGCCCAGGATTTCCAGAGCGAAGGACTTCGCCGCTTGGTCGTAAATGCAGCCTATTGGTGCCTCGGGATGGAAGACAAGATTCCCGCCCGGGCTGATGTTGCCATCGTCGGCGAATACAAGCCGTCGCCGTTTAGCTTCTTCGGCCAGTTCGATCCGAACACGAAGCCGTCGAATTACGCAATGCCGAAGTAGCGTGTTGTGCGAAACCGCAAGCGGTATGTTAGCAATGCCCGTCGAGCCAGGCCAGCAGGTCGTCTAAGACCTGCTGCCGCTCGGGCTCGCTGAAGATTTCGTGATAAAGACCTTCGTAGAGTTGCAAGGTTTTATCGGTCGAGTGGGCGCGGGCGACTAACATCCGGCTGCCTTGCGGATCGGTCACATAATCGCCGGTCCCGTGCAAAACCAACATCGGCAGCGTCATCCGTTCGGCATCGGTCTGGATGCGTTTGGCTGCCCGTAAAATTTCGGAACCAGTGCGCACGGGAAAACGGTCGTGAAACACCAACGGATCGTTGCGAAACGCTTCGACAACCGCGGGATCTCGCGATATAAAACGGCACCCGAGGCGCGTCACGCGCAACGTGGGCCAGACGATCGAAGCCAGCCAAGCCAAGCGTCGCAGCAAGGGAAAAACGCCACCGGCCACCAACACGGCCGGCGCGCTGAGGATCATGCCCCGGATTTTAGGCGGCCGCTTGATGCTCAATAATGCAGCGACGGCCCCGCCCATGCTGTGCCCCAGCAGAAATACCGGCTTTCCCGGCTGACGGGCGGCGGTTCGCTCCAGGAATAATTCTAGATCATCGAGAAACAGGTCGAACGAGCGGATCATGGCGCGCTCGCCTTCCGAGCGGCCGTGGCCGCGGAGATCCATCGCGTAAACCGCATACCCACGGCGGTTCAGATCCTCGGCAAGTCGTGCGTAGCGCCCGCTGTGTTCAAAAACACCATGAACCACCACGACCACGGCCCGAGGTTCTACGTCGGGCAGCCACGACTGTTCGTACAGCAAATGGCCATCGGGCGTGGTAAAGTGGTCTTCGTGGTGCGTCATGGTTGTAATCCTTGTCCCCAATTCCGATGCACCACTGTAGCGGATGGGACGCGAAACAGAAAGAACCTAGTCGGCTGTTTTTCACAGCCCTAGGTTCTTGTCGTTTTTGCCACTAGCGGGGGAGGGCCTATCAAAACCCGATGCCGATCGACAGTCCGCGCCCTTGGTAATAAAACCCATAGGACGGAGCCGGCTCATAGCAGCGAGGACGATAAACCACTGGCGGATATACCCTGACCGGAGCAATCACGGGCGGAGCAACCCTGACCAGCGGCGGAGCCAGCACTGGTGCATGATGGACCCTGTAGCCATAGTGACGTGGGGCATATCCGTGGTAAAAGTCATGGGCTTGGAGTTGGCTGCCGGCAAGGCCGAGGGTGACAAATGCAGCCAAGATCAAAGTGATTCGTCTCATGGTTTGGAACCTTTCTGAGTAGTGGATTGTTTGTTGTTCTCTGGAATACCATGTATTGCATGTCGTGTGCCAAGTCAACTACACATGGAATCTAATATCATGCTGGAAAAGGACTTGTGTTAAATCGACGGATTCTCGGCATGCTGTCGGACTGTGGCGGAGAGTAGTCAAACGGATTATGCATGAATCAGAATGATTACATTTGGACTAGAGAGATTGAAAACGTCCCAGATTGTCGACTGGAGAGGGGGGGCAGCATGGCCGACGTTCCGTCGGCCGCTAAACTAAGGGGCTGGCGTTCTGTCGGCCGCTAAACTATTGTGCAATTCGGGCACATTCCGGGAGCTGTTAGCTCCCGGCTATACTTGTGCGATCCAAACCGTTGTACAATCTGCGCACATTCCGGGAGCTGTTAGCTCCCGGCTATATTATTGTGCATTTTGCGGTCTGGGGACTGTGACCGCCATAATCCGTTACTGCATCCTTTATAGCATGTGCGATTGACCGACTGGGGAGATCCGTCTAACCTGGAGGGATATGTTATACCGTGTGACATTATTGGCGGCGATTCTCTTGGTTTTTTCCGCCAGTCTGTTCGCGCATAAGCGACTCGACGATCCGTTGCAGCCGGAAGTATCCCCTTTCTGGCAGTGTCGGCGGATTGTTTCGATGGCTCCCAGCATTACAGAAACGCTCTACGCCCTGGGGCTTGGCGACAAAGTGGTCGGAGTGACGCGGTTCTGCAAATATCCACCCGGGGTGGAAGACAAGAAGAAAATTGGGGGGTATTACGATCCGAATTTCGAGGCCATCGTGGCCCTGAAGCCGGATCTGATCGTCATGCTGGAGGAACACGAGCAGTCGTTGCCCGGCTTCCAGAAGTTGAGGCTGGAAACGCTGGTGGTTTCGCATCAAACGCTCGACGGCATCGTCGAATCGTTTCGGCAGATCGGGCGCGTATGCGGTCGCGGGGCCGAGGGTCGGCGACTGGCGCGCGAGTATCAGAATCGGATGGAAAGGATTCGTTCCCTAACGCGGGATCTGCCGAGGCCCCGAGTGTTGATGTCCTTGGATCGGATCCTCAGCCGTGGGCATTTGGCTAGTATTTTCGTCGTTGGCGATGACAAGTATTTTGATCAGATCATCGAAATTGCTGGCGGGCAAAATGCGTATCGCGAAGTGGGCGTCCGCTATCCCGTCATCTCAACAGAGGGTATCCTGAGATTAAATCCCGATGTGATTATTGATTTAGTGCCGCCGAGCATGGCAGGGCAACTAGACCGACAAACGATTTTGGGTGCTTGGAAAGAATTGGAACAGCTCCAAGCGGTCAACAACGGCCGCGTTTTGGTCTTCGACCAGGGTTACACCTGTGTTCCGGGGCCTCGGTTTATTCAATTGTTGGAAGAATTGGCCCGCGTACTGCATCCCGAGGTGCCCTGGGACAATACGGATACGACGGATTATGCGCAACCTGAACACTAATATCGTGCTCGAAGCCCGCAAGTTTTCCTGCACCATCGGAGAGAAGCAGGTCTTGCGCGACGTTTCATTCCAGATTCGGCGCGGAGAATACGTGTCGATCGTCGGGCCGAACGGCGCCGGCAAGACAACGTTGCTCAAGGCGCTCGATCGCATGATGACCGGCGACATTACGGGCGAGTTGGACATCTGCGCCATGCCATGGCAGGATTGGAAGCAGTCGGATCTGGCCAAGCTCGCCGCGTTTATTCCCCAGGCCGAC